>JAHIZR010000073.1 GCA_018814465.1 bacterium
GGAATTGAAGGAAGCGGGGATCAGAAGTGTCGATGATATTGCTGTGACAAATGATGGGACGATCTATATCCTGAACTCGCGTTCCGGCTCCGTTTATTCCGCGATCCTGCAAAATCGGTAAAAAGGCGGCGACACCGTGCTCAGATGCAGTCGCACAACGCTGTTTATTCTTGTCGCATTTTGGGCTGCCGGATTATCGTCCGCACAGGATGTTTTCCGGCTGCGCACCCAAGAAGAGGTATTCACCGCTTCTTCGGTCAGAGATACCATGTTCGTGCTGCCTGTGACCTGGGTTGAATTCGATTCAATCCAGGTTTTTCGTAATCATACCCGAATCGCAGAGTACACTCATTGGCGTCTGATGGAGCCGGGGAACAGGATTTGGATCTATACTCCGCTGGGTCCAAAGGACACGCTCCTTATAGATTATTCCTATCGTTCCATTCCGCTTTACCGAACCTATGCGCGCCGTTCGCTGCGTTCTTTGACAAATGAGCCGGCCCGTCTTGATACAACCCGGCTTGTCGCCGCTTTAAGACCGACTCATGTCTCGACAGAGGGCTGGACACGATTAAATAAGTCAGGTTCACTGATTCGGAGCGTTCAAATCGGCACGGGACAGGATCTTGAGCTTGAATCCGCTCTGAACCTTCAGATTGAAGGGCGCATCGGTAAAGATATCGATGTCGTTGCCGCGCTCACGGATCAATCCACACCGATTCAGCCGGAAGGGACCACGGAGAGCATCAATGAACTCGAGAAAGTATTTGTATCGATTCGGAGTCCGCATCTTGCCGCGACTTTAGGCGACTATACGCTCGAATTGGACGGAGGAAGATACGATTCCTATAAGCGCAAACTCACCGGCGTCATGGGCGAGGCATCCTATACGGATTTCCAGATGGTGGCGTCCGGCGCGGTCAGCGACGGTGAATTCACGACGAATTCGTTTGCCGGAATCGAAGCTGTACAAGGTCCCTATTCCTTGATGGGAAGAAACGGCGAAATCGGTATCGTTGTTTTAGCGGGAACCGAAAAAGTCTGGCTGGACGGATTGCTGATGCGCCGCGGCGAAGGCAATGACTATACGATAGACTACGCTTCCGGCGAAATCTCCTTCACGCCGAACCGGATTATCTCGTCCGACTCAAGAATCGTTGTCGATTTCGAGTATGCAAATGAGGATTATGAACGGACTTATACCGCCGCGCGAATTATTGCAGGCGCGGAGGATTCACGTGCCAGAGTCAGCGCTTCTTGGATCGGTGAATCCGATGATTATAATCGCCCGCTTGGTGTGGCATTGACCGAGGAAGACAAAGAGTCGCTACGTCAGGCGGGCGATAATCCGAGTCTTGCGGTAACGTTTGCCGGTGATTCCGTCGGACCTAAGCTCGGAGATTACTCACGAGTTGATACGCTTTTCGAGGGAATCAGTTACTCGATTTTCGCGCGGATGCCACGAGATTCGAACGATGCACCGACAGGGGAATGGAATCTGGTTTTTGACGAATTCGGTGCGGGGAAAGGCGACTATGAGGCGACCGCGGATAATCGCGGACGAACGTATTTCCGTTGGGTGGGTCCCGGGCTTGGGAGATACTTGCCCTATAAGAGAATCCCGCTTCCTGAGCAGCAGGCGCTGGCCGATCTTCGCGTCGAGGCGAAACCTGTCTCTGGATTGGCAATCGGAGTTGAAGCGGCGTCCAGCAGACATAATTCAAACTTGCTCTCACAACAGGATGATGCGGATGATGACGGGTATGCTCTGGCCGGTCACCTCGAATATGACAAGCTCAATCCGTTCTTGCTTGGGATTCGCCCCTATCGGCTGAATTTCAGAAACGATATACGATATCGCAACCGGGATTTCTCGGAGATCACGCGCAGCGATGAAATCGAGTTCGACCGCGACTGGGATGCTATCCGATCATTAAATGCGAATGAAACGATTATCGAATCCAAGGCGGATGTCTCGCCGGTGAGATCGCTGACCGTTTCAGGCGGCATAGGCCTGCTGGACAGAGAAACGATTCAGTCCTCTGAGCGATATACCGGATCCATTCGCTTTAATCCAAGCGAACGGCTATCCGCATTTGTTTCTCACCTGCAGCTGTTCAGTGAAGATTCGACATCGGGCAGAAAAGGCGACTGGATTCGGCAGCAGGGCGAAGTGCGGGGAAGCCGCGGACGATTCTCGCCGCGTATCTCGCTGGCTCGCGAGAGAAAACGCGATGAAACCAACAGCGTTTTCTCCGGTTTTCGCTACCTCGATTACCGGACCGGGATGGGCATTGCGCTCCCCTCGCACCTTGGTTTTGACGGCGAATACGGGCAGCGAATCGATGAGAGATTGATTACGGAAACCGCCTATGTTGATTCAGCAACAGCTTCGACAATTGCCGCGGAGGCTTACTGGCGGCCGCCTTCCATCGGCTGGAGCAAGCTGCGATTCGTGCATCGAGAGAAAGACTATGCGTTTAATGATACCGCGGATGTCGAAACGGATGTGGGACGACTCGAAGCCCTGATCACTCCGCGCAGCCGCGTGTTTGAAATGAATCTGACCTACGAAGTCGCAAAATCGCGCACCCAAGATCAGGTTCTGCTCGCCATCGAAGTCGAACCGGGCACCGGCACTCATCGCAGGGGAGGAGAAGACGAACCTTCTTATGTGCCTGACGATCAGGGAGACATCATTCTTGTCTCACGCAACACGGGAACATTTGAGCCGGCAACCGAGTTGGAGTTTGCTTCTCTGATTTGGCTCCGTCCTGATGAACTGAACGACGAATCATTGAGCCCTTTGTTGAGAAGACTTTCGACTGAGACCGAGGTGACTATCGAAGAACGGTCGCGCCTGCCGCTTAGTGCGCGGCTGCTGCTGCTTGATCAGTCACAGTATAGAGGAGATTCGACAATCTCAGGCCGAATAACCATTCGGCAGGACCTCCATTTTGACAGACTCAATCGACAACTCGCCTTGCGCCTCCGCTATCGCCAGTTCCAGTCCGTTGAGAATCAGATCCTGAATGGAGGTCAAAGCAGAAACCGTCACGAGGGATCGGCGAGAATTCGAGCGGCATACTTCTCCAACCTCCGCGGTGAAACCGAGACCGGACTTTCACGTGAAACAATCTCGAATATTTCCGGCTTGATTCCCGAACGGGATATCGACCAATGGTTCATTGAACAAAATTCGACACTTACTTTATCGCGAAAGTGGGAAATCGGTCTCGGACTCAAAGCTTCGGATACTCGAGACGAACAGACACGGACACAGGCCAGTCTGCGCGAGCTTCGACCGCGAGGAGCTCTGAGCTTTTCCGGAAAGGGACGCTTTGATGCGGATGTTTCCTGGATTCGCGCGACTTCGAACAAAGCACTGATCCCCTTTGAGCTGGGGCAGGGATCGAATCGCGGGGAAAACTATCGCTGGACACTGCGCGGAACCTATCAACTGGCGCAAAATTTCTCCGGATCCCTGAATTATACGGGAAGACGGGATGCAGGGGAAAAAACAACTCATATCGGAAGAGTCGAAGTCAGGGCGGTGTTCTGATGAGACGAGTCGTATTCATAGCGGTTATCGCCCTCAGCGTCGGGGCCGCGCTCGCAGCTCCCTTGAATCGAGTCGTCTTTCATGGGAACCGGCATTTCTCATCCGAAGAACTCAAAGCAATGATGGATCTCCCGACAGATCGAGAGTTTGCGGAAAGCAAACTAAGACAAGCTCTGAACGCCCTCGCGGACTCAATGCTGATGCGGGATTACTTGTTTGCGAGCGTGGACAGTTTCCGCACGGAACAGAAACGTTCCAGAACGGTTCTGCATGTCTATCTCACGGAGGGACAGCTTGCCGGAATCCGGAGTATCCGCTGGCTCGGAGAAACAGACCTGCTGTCTGAACGAGTTCTGCGAAGGCTTTTGTCACAGAACGGCGGCAGGTTCAGCTGGTCAAAACTGAAGTTCGATATCCAATCACTGCTTGATTACTTTGAGGAGAACGGTTATCCTTTCGCAAAAATCGAGATTACAAAACTGAATCAGGACAGTCTTGATACTGCTTCGGTCAATCTCGATTTGAAAGTCCTGTCAGGTCCCTTTGTTCAGATACGATTCCTGAAATTTACCGGCAATAAGGTAACCAAGAGCAGCTTCCTTGCCCGTGAAACGCGGCTGGCGATCGGCGATGCATACAATCGTATCGATATCAATACAGCGCGACGCTACTTGCGCAAGCTGCCGTTTATTCGTGTGGTAAATGAACCTCGCTTGTCCGTGGACGAGGAAGGGCAAATCGGACTAGTATTCGATCTTGAAGAATCCCGCATGTCCCGTGTCGATATCGTCGCGGGCTATTCGCCCGGGGTGGATAACGAGAGTGGAACACTGAGCGGCCTGGTGGATCTTGAATTGATGAATTTCTTCGGCGGAGGGCGCAAAGCAAGAGTTCACTGGGAAAGACCCAATGAGAACATTCAGGCGATCGACTTGGCTTATATTGAACCCTGGGTTGCGAATCAGCCGGTGTCGCTGCAGTTGGATTTCAGTCAGCGTATTCAGGATACTTTGTACGTGACCCGGCATTTCGGATCGAAGGCTGTTCTATCGCTTTCTTCCTTTGTCTCGGTCTGGGGAGCCGCTCGCCGTGAAGCCGTGATCGTGGACTCGGCGGATGCGGTCACGCTCTCGATCGAGAACAGCGGCACGAATTATCTCGAAATGGGAGTTGAGTACGATTCGAGAGACCACCCGCTGAATCCTCGAAACGGTATTCTCTTTTCAACCTTTGGCGGGCAGGGATGGCGGAAGCTGACTGATCCTGAACCTGTCAGCGGAAAGCGTGCTTTCACTCAGCATCGAGTCGGGGTCGACAGCGAAGTGGATATCGAAATGTTCCCTTATTGGATTATTTCCCTGGCAACTCATGCCCGTTCATTGAACAGCGATGAGCCGGTTATCAAATTGCCGGATCTTTACAGGCTGGGAGGGGCGCGAACGCTGCGGGGCTACCGCGAAGAACAGTTTCTCGGATCCCGGATCGGGTGGGGATCATTCGAAGTTCGCTATTGGCTGGGCCAGGCGTCTCGTTTCTTCCTCTTTACAGATGCCGGAGGAGTTTATCGCGAATTCCTTGAGCAGGATCGCCGCCTCAGCCGCACGATTTTCAAGACCTCTACGGGTTTGGGAATGCGAATTGAAACCGGAATGGGAGTCTGGGGAATAGACTATGGCATCGGAGAAAGTGACAATCTCCTGCGAGGCAAGCTCCATATCTCACTCTTCAGCACTTTCTGAGAACATAATTCCGCCCAACAGAAGGTTGGAACGTAATCGTCAAGAAATCCGCCGAGCAGGGTTAAGCGCCGAACATCTTTTCCATTACGAGATTCAAGTAGGCGCGCAAC
>JAHIZR010000074.1 GCA_018814465.1 bacterium
TCCGAGTATTTGGGTGATTCCATCGTCTGGGGTGTGGCCAACAGTACGAATATTCCCAATGCCACGATTCGTCTTGTGGACACCTCCTTCAGCGGAAGCACATGGGAGTTTTACGGACAACAGTGGTATACCCGCAATGTCGATCTGGCGGATCTGCATAATCTGACCGGAGATTCGGCGTCGGCTATCGGCATGACCGGACTCTACGCATACTGGTGGTTTAAATCAAACAGCAACGCGGTCGCCGTGCCTCCGCAGCCTCTTGACAATGGAGCTTTCGTTGACAATGTCATGATCCAATGGGATGACGGCATGATTGATTACTCGATCTCTAATATTACGATGCTCTATGAAGATTCGTCATATGTTCTCGAAGACTTAGTCGTTAATCAGGTTATTCGCAACAGTTTCCAATGGCACACCTGCGCGGGCAGCATTGAGGAGTATCCTGACACCAGAATCACGGTAACAGTTGTCGATCCCCTTGGATTCGACGAAGTGATTCTCGATTCGATCTTCACCGGCATTGTTCAGGATACGCTTTATTTGGTGTATACCGATACGTGGTTGGTGGAGCAGTCCGGAGAATACAGCGCCACTGTCGTAATCGATCCGCTCAATGAAATTGCAGAGGCGAATGAGAATAATAACAGCGCAACGGTGACGAAATACGCTTGGCCGCCTAACCCGCCACCTGAATTCACCTGGCTCGCGCCCGGCGAGGAAGGCGACTTAGTCGGAGATCAACACGTCATGCTGCGCTGGGAAGCCTATGACATCGGCGAAGCTGCCGCTATTCATATCTTCTACGATAATAATACTGAAGGTTGTGTTGGAGCCCCCCTGAGTATGAATCTCGTGGAGAACGACGGTCCGGATTCGCTTGAATGGTTTATCGGCAATTGGATTCCGGGAACCAGCCGCTGGCCCTATGCTATCGTTATAGATGCGCAATCGGATACCTGCATCTACGCGCCGCATGCGGTCGTTCGCCCCGACGCCGTGCAAGAATTGCCGGTTGGCGTGCCGGAGGAGTTTTTCCTCGCGCAAAACTATCCCAACCCTTTCAATCCGGAGACCGAGATTTCCTTCGGCATCACGCGCGCCGGACTGGTTACTTTGCGCGTGTATGACTTGCTGGGCCGCGAAGTTGCCGAGTTGGTCAATGAGCATCTGACAGCCGGTTCGTATCTGTCACGTTTTAGCGG
The DNA here is from genome assembly GCA_018814465.1 of bacterium. GTDB lineage: Bacteria > Electryoneota > RPQS01 > RPQS01 > RPQS01 > JAHIZR01. The sequence continues at coordinate 1,209 of JAHIZR010000074.1, forward strand.
CCGCGACTTAAGTTCGGGAGTCTACCTTTATACATTGAGATCTGAAGAAGGCGTTCTGAACAACAAAATGGTACTATTGAAATAGTCCGCCTTTTTTACTGAAAACACATAGCGCGCCGTGGTATCCACGGCGCGCTTTTATCTCACTCGTAGCCTTCGGGCTGATCCCGACTCGGTTACACCTTAAACAACAATCCTACTCCATATCCCGCCGCCGCACTCGCCATTCCGATAAAGAAAAGCTCCATGCCGCTTCTCATCGGATGACCGACCGTTCGCTTTGCTTTGTAGGCGCCAAAACCGAAGAGGGCCAATCCTGAAACAAACAGCGATGTCCAGATTCCGGATACAACCGGCAGGAAGAAAAACGGCAGCAGGGGAACCAACGAACCGACAAGCGCCGACAATCCTACGATGATTGAAGCCTTCATGGCTTGACCGCGCGTCGTCGGTGCAAGCTGGTGTTCTTCGGCCAGCATCACATTCACCCAGACATCCTTGTCTTCCGTGATCTTGGCGACAATTCTTTCCAGCAGTTCGCCCTCAAAGCCCTTCTTCCGGTAAATCTCGCGAATCTCTTCAGTCTCCAGATGCGGCACATTTTCGATATGGCGATGTTCGCGCTCGCGCTCACTCTCATAGAACTCCTGATCCGCCACTGTGGAAGTAAAGGCAACCGCTCCCATCGCCACGGATTCCGCGAAAGTGGCGGCCATGCCGGCGGCCAACACGATGCGCGCATCCTGAGTCGCGGCAGCCACGCCGAGGATCACTCCCAGCACATTTACTAATCCGTCCTGTCCGCCCAAGATGATATTCGATAATCCGGACGCCTGTTTGTGAGGGTCGTGCCTGCTGTGATAGTGATGAGCTTCGTGACCGACGCTTTTAATGCTTAGTGATTCGATATTCATGAAAAATCCTGCATCGTTTGCTGATAGATGGTTGCCGGTCGTTTCTATGGTAAATCACTCAGATTTTCAATAAGTACTTGCGACGCGAGCCGCTCAATTTACTATTAGATAAGGATTAATTATTCCCACCAATATAATTAAGAAGTTTTTCGAGGCTGTCGACTTGTGCTTTGACGGTATCCTCGGGGATGGAAATCTTTTGGAGCTCGGATAATTCATAGCGGGCGACTTCGATATCTCCGGTTTCGACGGCCAAAAAAGCCCTGCCGATACGCGCCGGAGCGAAGGCCGGATAGCGTCTGATAGCTTCGCGATACAGGGAATCAGAATGAAAAGCATCGCCGGTCTCCAGGAGATAGTCCGCCGCCAGATAGAGCCAAACCGGAGATTTCGGCTCTTTTTCGTGCGCTTCCATTACGGTCAAGTACGCGTCGGCGTATTGCCCTTGCCAGAATTGCAGCTTCGCTTTGTACTCCAAAATATCGAGGGGAGTCGGCGCGTCCTTCGGAACTCTGGACTCAAGCAATGCCAGCGCGTCCCGAATATCATGATTGGCGACCAAGCTGTCCAGTTCGGCAATCAGCGAATCCGCCGGACTGCCGGAGAGCGCGTCGGGCGGTTCGATTCCGGCGCGTTTATATTCTGCGCGCGCCTCATCATAGCTTCCTAATGACCACAGCGCATCGGCCAGTCCGATGCGTGTTTCCGGGTGGCTGTCATCAATCATCAATGCGCGTGTATAGAATTGCAGCGCATCAAGCTGGTTGTCGTAGAGGGCTGCGATGCTGCCCAGATTATTATAATCCACCGCCGAACTGGCGGTTTTTTGCATAGAGGGTGAAGGCCAGTTGGCCAGCAACAAAAACAGCAAATAGACAGCGACAGCCAAGCCGATTTTTCCCCAGGCGCGCGCTTCAAGCTGCTTCCAGATTGCCACTAAAAAATAGGCGGCCAGCGGTAGCAGCAGCAGAATCAGAGGAAAGCGGTATTCGGACGAAACGAAGAAAATCAGATTGGTGGCGATGTAGCCCAGAGCATAGAGCGCGGCGATCCAGTACTTTTTGCGCTGCGGCCACAGCAGCACAAGCCCCGCCGCGGCAAAGGGCAGCAGGAGTCCCCAGCGCAAAGGAACATTGCGCAGCCAGGGGACAATACTTTCCGTTCCATTGAAGGAGAAATTGTTGGCGAGTTCCTCGCTGCGCACCAGCAGCCAGAGCTTCTTTCCCATTAGCTTCAGCCAGCCGCTCTTGTTCTGGAAGATTTCGCGCAGCGCGGTTTCCGCCCAGAAAGTTGAAGACTGATTCAGCGTCATCTTTTCACCGGAACGCGCTTCCGCTTCACGGCGATAGCCTTCCGATTCGCGAAAGACATCGGAGGAGACCAGCCACGGCGCGTCGTCGTATTTACCGCTTGCGCCGTCGCGATTGCCGATATAGAAATTGATCCCGCCCGAGGAGGTCGCGAAAGCAATGCTGCCGTCCACGCTCCGGTTGCGAATCAGAACCGGAAGATGCACCGCGCAGATCACCAAGACAAACACGGTGAGTTTAAGCACTCGACGCGGCAGTCGCTTCATTATCATGACAGCGATAATCAGCAGGACCGCGAAAATCAGTATCGAAGGCCGGGCGAGCGCCGAGAATCCGCAAACCAGCCCGGCGAGTCCCCAAACCAAGAGTTGTCTGTTCTCGTCGCGCGGTTCGTCGTCTACTAAGTTCGTCCGCACGAGCAGCAGATAGAGCAAAACCGCATTTAGAAACAGAATCCACGAGGCCGACAGAATCATCCCGTCATAGTACATCCACGGCGCATAGAGCGCGGCGATGCCGGCGGTAATCAGCGA
>JAHIZR010000075.1 GCA_018814465.1 bacterium
GTTCCGGGCACCCGGGGACGAGTGCCTCGGCATCGAAGGTATCCCCTTGTCCCCCCATGGAATGGGAGGGAATAAGAAAAGCCCCGCTTCAATGAATCGGGAGCTTCAGCTTGTTACAAAGTCCTCGCGCTCAGCGGGGACTTTTTTATGGAGGAGTAATTCCGTCTTTCGCTGTGAGGAGTGGCTGTTTCGGAAGAATGTGAGTCGCTCAACGGAAAGCCCACTCCATCGAGCGGGCTTATCTTTTCCCCCTGCTTGCGGGGGGACAAAGGGGAGTGTAAATCTTATTTCGTCAGCAGCAGCTTCTTAACCTTTGCCTGTGTCGGTGTGCTTACTTTGGCAAAGTAAATCCCCGAGGGCAGTGCGGACGCATCGAACAGATATTTATGACTACCGGAAGCTATCACACCAAGATCAACCTGCTCAACAGTCTGTCCCAACAGATTCATCACCGTCACAGAGGTTTCGCACGCCGCAGGCAGCGCAAACGAAATCGTTGTCGTCGGATTGAAAGGATTGGGATAAGCGGTGAGGGTGAAGTCCTGGGGTATAATTACATCTGAATCCTTAAACACATCATTAAAACTGGTACACCGATAAAGCCTAACTAAATGTGTGTCATTATCGTAGGTAACCAACTGATCATAATCTGGATTGGATTTGTTCATATATTGCGGCGTTCCTAAAAAGTCGGATGTCTGCCCCATATAATGCCCGTTCGAAGCGCGGTAGATTGAGCAGTAACTTGAATCCGGTTTGTTCATCCAGATCTGCTCATCCTCAGAACCGCAGCGGGCGCTGAAAGACGAATAGTTCGAAAACCACCAATCTTCAGTCCTCCACAGCAGTTCATGGTCAGGCGAGGAATGAGCCTGCAAGGGCGACGTTGTGATAATTCTGTGTGTTCCGTCCGCATCGGTCTGCGCGATCAGTTTCCCGGACAGTCCGAGCGAATCCAAGGTCCAATTTCCATTCGCGTCAACGGTCGAGAATCCGCTCCATCCATGGGATTCATAATTCTCTCCATCCTCCAGACTGTAGCCGTAGCTGTGCAAACACGCGAACGTGAAAGGATCACTGCGCGCAAATGCGCCGAGGCGCCTTGCATAGCCGGGTACATCCGCAAACAGTAATGTGTCCTCCGTGATAATTCCTATCGTCACACCACAACCGCTCCAGCGTTCATGCCAGTCACCGGGCAAGTAAACATCAGCAGTATACTGAACCGTCCATGAAATCAGATTTGTGACTGCGGGCAATGGCGGCGTTATGGTCATGTCCGCATAAGTTCCCTCCCTCGAAAACCAAGCACTTGCAATGCCATAAGCATAATTGTCCTGAATCTGCTTTGTATAAAGTATCATTCCATCCGTTAAATCCCAAATAATAATATAGTAATCATAGGCTCCATCAGCATCCTGATTATCAGATTCCACCATTCGTATTGCGGCAATAACGGTATGATCAGGTCTTGACGGCCAGCGTAGAAGATACAAGTCACGCGAATGCGATTGATTCAGATAGAATCCCCAGAGACTGAGATTAAACTGAACACATAGCGCGCTGTCAAGCTGAGTCGGCAATACGAACGTCTGCAGCGGCTGTGAGAGGTCGGTCTGGTAGAAGATTGTGTCGTTGCGGAGAACGGTCCAGCCGGGAATAGAATCGTTCATCCAGAATTGCACGTCCCAAGGGTGGGTAATGTACTGGCCTGTGGGCGGAGCCGGAATCTCAAACTCGTGCAGCAGTTCCAACTGAAATTCCTGCGCGAGGACACAACCGCAGATCAATAAGCCGAGAATGAAAGCTTTCATGACATGAACCGGTGGTTAGTCTTGTCTTACAAGTTAACATACAATTTCTGCCCCGTCAATGCTGAAAACCAGCCACATTTCGAAATATCACACGATCAATTCATTCATAAGTGTATAAAAACTTAAAGCTGCGCTCCCCGATAAACTGCAAAGAGTCAGACAGTCGGCAAGTTAGTCGGTGTCGCCTCTTGTATCTTCGCCCAGATTTGCTAACTTGCACGAACCATGGAAAACCATCTCTTCACGCTCGCCGAAGCCCGCTCCGCCCTGCCGCTGGTGCAGCGCATCGCCCTGGATATTCAGACAACCGTCCGCGATCTCTCGCGCATTAACGGCGCAATCGGCGTCCTGATGGGCGCACAAACCATAGATGATATCGCTTTCGAATCCCAGCAACAAGCCGAAGCTCTGCTGGATAAAGCCTGCTCCTTCATCGAGGAGTTGCAGGAAATCGGAGCCGAATTAAAAGGCCTTGACCCGATTCTCGTTGATTTTCGGTCACTTCAGAATGGAATATTAGTTAATCTCTGCTGGGAAATCGGCGAGGATGATATCCGCTACTGGCACACGATTGATGGCGGCTACGCCGGACGGCAAGAGCTGTAGTATTCCAAATCACTGTCTTTTATCACCTGAAAAACTCCTAAAGACCCTTTGCTGATTCAGCCGCAGAGGGTCTTTTTTTCACACCCAGGGTCCTCGCGAATGAAAACGACCGAGTTAGTATCTGCTATGAACTAAACCTCCGAGATTTGCTCGTAATAGAGGCAAAAGAGAGGAGTCCTATCTTCATATATGTTGACATTCCCTGCGAACAGGGTCAACAGCAATGTAAACTCAAGTTCCTCGCAATAATAAGGCACTCTATCACTATGTAATTAAACATTATACGATGTCGGATTAGACTCTCATTGGAGTATTTGACAAACGCCTCAAAACTTCGAAAATCGATGAAGTTGTATTGACATGTTTAACCATACCTACTATATTAATCACAGTAAAACGTAGAAACGCACGTTTTCAAGCGTGAGGTACACTTGAAACGCTATATGAACAAGTACTTAGGAGAGGAATAGGATGAAAATTTTGAAAAGTATTTTGTTAGGTGCGATCGTATTGACTTTCGCATGTACTGGATTTGCGCAAAATCCGGAAATGATTGTGGCTTTTAATTCTGTAACGCAGCAAATGAATTGCATCATCTGGTCAACTGAAGTTGACTCCTATGGCGAGAAAATCCCGTTTGATGTGATGATCGAGTTCTATTGCAACGGGAGTGAAGTCCCGATGAACGCCGCCATGATCCAGCAGTATGTCTTCAATCCTGAAGCAACGGATCCTTCCCAGTGCTATCAGCAGGGGAATTCCGCGCTGAATGTGACGCGCCATGCCTGCTTCGCCACGCTGAGCTGTGAAGGCTTGACTGCCGGTGATCCCTACCACTTCGAAGCCCACGCTCAAATAGTGGGAACTCCCGTTACACTTATTCGTGAAGACGAGCTGATGGTGACGGGCGAGGGAGGTCTTGCCGGTTACGGACTCGATTACGACGGCGGCTGTCCCGGCGAAGAACTGCCCGATGAAATCGGAATCGGCCAGTCCTACTGCGCGACCATTTGTCACCAGTCACTGTTCATTCCGATTTACTGCGAAGATCCGGGCTATACTCCGGATTTGATGGAGATCACCGTGGAAAACGGCTGCGATATTGACACCGAGTGCGGCAGCTCGACTTGCGATCCGCTGGATGATTTCGAGCTGTTTGACGCGGTTGCGCTGATCTTCCCCGGATGCAACCTGTATCTGCATATTACCTATTGCGGCCTTGATGCCGGCTGTATCTGCATCACCCGCGGCGATTTCTATCTGCCGGTTGAAAGAGGCGAATTCAACGCCGTGGCCGGAGACAATAACGTCGCCTTGAACTGGAATACCGCTTCCGAAACCAATGTTGACGAGTTCATTGTCACCCGCAATGGCGAAGAAGTCAAAAGAGTCGAGGCGCTAAACAGCGCAACCGGCGCCGGCTATGGCTGGGTGGACAATTCCGTTGTGAATGGCACCGACTACAGCTATACGCTGACCGTTCGCGACCTTGACGGCTCCGAATTGATTTGGGGCACGGTGAACGCTACTCCTGCCGAAAATATCGTTACCGGCTACAGCCTTGCGCAAAACTTCCCGAATCCCTTCAACAGTGAAACCAGCTTCACCTACACCATCCCGGAAGCCGAGTACGTTTCACTGTCCATCCATAACCTGCTGGGACAGGAAATCGCCACTCTGGTCAACAGCCAGATGGAAGCTGGAACCCATACTTTGAACTGGACAGCGGACGGTCTCGCGGCCGGTGTCTATATGTATACTCTGAATGCCGGGAATTTCAGCCAAACCAACAAGATGCTCTATCTGAAGTAAACTTTCGGATCGCGCCTCAAGTTTGTTTGATCGATAGGGATGAATTTATTTAAGAAAGCGAGACGTCTATGAAAATATTTCGACTTTTGATACTGGGAACGGTGCTGATCTTCGGTATCGCCACAGCGAACGCGCAGGTGTGTGAATTCGACTACCCTGATGAACTATACCTGTACGATTCCTATTGCATTCAGGTCTGCGCTCAGCCGTTTCCACCCCAAGGGTTCTTTATTGTCGGTAATCCTACCAGCGGACCCGATAATTTTCCTGTGATTACTTTCACGGCTGGCTGCAGCCCGCTGAATTCAGATTGCGCGGTCGATTGCGAACCACTGACGATTCCGGATGGCGAATGGGTGCTGGGCGGCGATCCTCAACATTGGTATCCGGAATATTATTGGATGGGAAATGCGTGCATTGAGTTCTACTTGAAGTGGCTCCATGACAACTACTGGGATTTCTTCATGCTCAGCAATTGCGAAGGCTGCTTCTGCATGACCTTCGACTCTGAGTTGCCTGTCAATCTGCTGGACTTCACGGCGGTCGCGGGAGATGGCGAAGTGGCCCTCAACTGGAACACCGCGTCGGAATCCAATACGGATCATTTCGAAATCGTTCGCAACAGTGAATTGTTGGAGCAGGTTCCCGCTCGCAACGCTGTTACCGGCAGTTCGTACAGCTGGGTGGATAATTCTGTTCAGAACGGTCACAGCTACAGCTATGAACTGTTCTCGGTGGATTTCGACGGCACGCGCGCTTTCCTGAGCACGGCCAGCGCCACCCCGAGTGCTAATACCGGTATGGTTACCGAGTACGCGCTCCATCAGAACTATCCGAACCCGTTCAATCCGGAAACGCAGATCGCGTTTGACTTGGTGGAAGACCAGTTCGTGACGCTGAAGGTGCTAAACCTGCTCGGTCAGGAAGTGGCCACTGTGGCTTCCGGCGAATTCAACGCCGGCCGCCATACGGTCAATTTCAATGGCGCGGACCTGACATCGGGTGTCTACCTCTACACCCTGACGATGGATAATTTCTCGGCAACCAAGAAACTGGTTCTGCTGAAGTAACTCCCTATTCCTCCTGTTAATATAGCCCCTGCGATTTCGCAGGGGCTTTTTTTATTATCTGAGATTATACCTTGACAGATGGGCAGCTTGGGAGTATATTATTGTATAGATATTCTAACTCTCGAAATGATCTGAGGATCATGTCATGTTGGTTCGAGTGATAATAGTCTTTCTGTTATTTGCATCGTTTCTCCATGCGGAATACCCGCTCGGCAAAGTCGCGGAATTTCAATTGCCCGGCGCTCATCCGAGAATCAACTGGGTCGATTGCCAAAAATTCTTAAACTGGGATGTTCAGCATTGGATGAGCGACTCGACTTATGGCTGGATCAGGCGAGTGCCAGGCAGTACTTCTCTTTTCGAGTATTGTATTAATACAGATATCGGGGATGTTCAAAGTTTTGTCTCTGTATACAGTGCATACACTCCATTAATTGTTGGCAGCGCAACTGAGAATCCCGTCGTGGTGCTTGTGAACTACTATTGTAATTTCGACGATTATGGTGCTTCCCCGTCTTTGGTTAACGTGACGAATGGTCACCGATTAACTACCTATGAGCCGCTGGAGGTTTACGCCGGACAAGACAGTTGGATTGCGGCACTTGGTAATATTAACTTTCAGGTTTGGCCTCCTCCGCCTTATTCCGATGCCTGCCTAATATCGGGTCTGACAGCCAATACTTGCTATGAAACGGCTTTTTACTCCGCAGAGTATCATTACGGAGTTGGATTCTTGATTCATCTAAGTCAGGTTTCCCAAGGGATTGCGGGATGTCCGTCGATATCACCATTCGGTGTCTATGATGCGCTTAGTTTTGCCACATCCGATTATTATTTGAGTCACTGGCGCGATGATACTGTGCCGGATCCAACAACTTCAGTATCCTCGATTGGAAGACTCGGTATTTACGATATGCCTGCCGACTCACATTATCAGGAAATATACTGCCAATCGGATACGAGCAATTGCGGGGGAACGCGGCCAGTTGTTGCACAAATCGATCGTGATGGAACACGCCGTGTCCTGCATGACGGGCAATGCTTTCTGATCAACGCGAACAACGAATACATCGCATCGTGGTACAATGATGACTTAAGATACGGCTATCACCACCCTGCATATTATGTCTTTTCGGCAACGCTTGATACGTTCCAAAATGAAGTATTCGTCAAGAACAACGGGAACCGTCTCTTTTTGTATGACGCCGCGACCGGAACTTTTATCGATTCGACTTCACTTTTAGAGGGCACGCTTCAATACCTGATCAAGCTTCCTGGTAAGCAAACCGAGTATGTAACTCTCGATGATGCAACGGATATCGTCCGCATCTATAAACCTACCATCGGACTGACACTGCATGTGCTCGCCGACAGCAATTCCCTGCAACTGAATTGGTACCCGGTTGCAGGAGCCGCGAGCTACACCGTTTGGCTGCGCCATAATCCCCCGTTCGACAGTCCGTACTTTATCGGCACGACGGCAGAGACCAGTATGACGATTCCCGTGCCGGAGGAAGATCATGGATTCTTTACGGTGGAAGTGAACTATTGAGTCATCAGCACAGTTTTTGCACCTTGAATAGCAGTATACTAAAGCTTAATCTATTGCGGTAAGTAGTTATGTCACTGAAATGGCGCAAAGAGCTTAATACCGGACTCGACTGGCAGGACGCGCAGCACCAGCAAATCTTCTCTCAGCTCGACAAACTTCAGGAAGCCATGAAGCTGAATGCCGGTGCAAGTGTAATCAAAGAGACAGTCGATTTCTTAGTTGAATACGTCGAAAAGCATTTTCATGATGAAGAAGAGTATATGCAGAAGCATAACTGCACAGCATATACCGAGCATAAAAGGCAGCACGACGATTTTATCGAAGAATTCTCTACCATAAAAGCCGTGTATGATAAACAGGGAACATCGACAGTTACCGTCATGCGGCTGCACGGCCTATTGAGCGACTGGCTGATTCAGCACATTATGCAGATCGACAGACATATGCCGGAGCATTGCTCTGCTTAAGCTGATTCAAACGGTACATTGATAGCGAAACAACAAACCCTCGCGAAGATAAACGCGAGGGTTTCCTTATGAGTGGTCAACAGGATGAAAGGCTCGGTCTTAAGCCGGATTCGGCGGCATGGACATCGCTTCTTCTTTCCGGAGTTCCTGCTGGCGGCGATTGAAGTGGCGAATGAACAAGGGCAGCATGATGCCATACGGAATCCACCACAGCCAATTATACGGCTGCGGCGTAATCAATAACAGAACCAGCCATGCCGTCAACACGAAGAACATCAGCCAGCTCATACGCACTGCGAAGGCGCGTTCTCGCGGTCCTTTCGTCTGCCTGATCGTGTTCCATGATCCATAGATTCCTCCGGCCAGTCCGAGCAGCGGACCGATCGCGAAGATGAGCCACCAATACCATGTCATTTCCATTATGATTCCTCACTTTTCAGAATCTCAAGGGATTCAAGCGATGTATCAACCGCGCCCGATTGCAGAAGCTCGAGGATATGCTCGGTGATGCGTGTCCCCTCCGGAATGAGTTTGAGACCGGTTCGGCTCCAGACATCCTCAGCCAGCACCATGCCTTCTACGATATCCGCCAGCCTCACTTGCTGTGATTTCCGCGACTCACTATCCTCTTCCCCGCTGAGCGTGTGATAATTCTGCACCAGTCGCAGCAGCAACGGATCATACAGCGATCCCTTGCCGTTTTCCAGCACACCCATCACTTCTTCAGCGGTCGCCGCGCCGGGCAATTCATCGGTAATCATTTCGTAGGCGCTGGCCACGCGCAAGATGCGCGACGCCAACGGAATCTGCGCGTCGCGCAGTCCTTCCGGTCCGGAACCGTCAAAGTTCTCTAATAGACATTTGATGACATGCGCGGCATCCAGCAGACTGGGCAGCTCCGCGATTACTTTCGCGCCCATTTCCGGGTAGCGGTCATAAATTCGTTGATCGGTGTCGCTGCGCAAATGACGCGGCATAAACAAAAGCCGGTCCGGCAAACCAAGTTTCCCGATTTCACGCAAACATGCCGCATGAAGCAGTGTTTTTAACTCGTTATCGGTCATCCCGAGATGCGTGGCAATCCAGACACATGCTTTGATCACCCGGTCCGTGCGTTTGCGATAAGCGGGGATACGCTGCGCCATCAGATGCTCGATCATGCGGGCGACGCTGTCGGTAACCGTGTCCATCAGGCGCATGACGAGCGGATGCGTGTCGGAATGCGCGTCCAAATGCCGGATCTCGGACTGCTGAATCACCAGCCGCAGAATCGTTCGCAGATTTTCGGCATTAATGTCCGCGGAGACGTCAGCATCGAAGCATTCCGCCGGTCCGGTTCCTAATCCGACCATCGGCAGATGCAGAGCCTGCACCGCGCGCAGCTCCAGAATCATTGTTTCGTCGAGCGGTTTGCTGACGACGATGATATTAGGAGGATTATCGAGCGCCGACAGGTCGGGCGTTCCCCATGAATGCACCGAAACTACTTCCACGGCTTGCGTCAGCACTTCCGGCGCTTCATGCTCGCTGTCATGCAGCAGAAACAAGACTCGGATAGGAGATTCCGTCATCAGTGCTTCTCCCTCGTTGCCACGTCAATCGTACTCGGCACAGGTTCGGAAAACTCAAGCACAGGCTTAATCTCTTCAACAACCTGCCCTGATTCTGTTTCAGCCGGAGTTGCTTCCACATCATACCCCGGCTGTCTCGCCTCGTTTTCCGTCATCGTTCCCAGTGACATCTCGAGTCCCTGCGAACTCATCAGCAGCATACTGATGCGGCGGTTGCGCGGATCAGCCGGATCGTCCGCTATCGGATCGCGATCGGCGTAGCCGCGAATCATGAACACCTGCTCGCTCGGCAGACCGGAACCTTCCAACACCTTGCGGGCTTCGTTAGCGCGCTGAGTGGAAAGCTCCCAGTTGGACATGCCGCTGGCGGAAGTATACGGCTTCGAATCCGTATGCCCCTCGATCACCACCGGCGCGCGCGTTTTGGAAAATTCATGAGCCAGCACTTCAAGTGCGCTGATCAAGCGCGGAGTGAGCCGGGAACTGCCTAATTCAAAAATCGTGGATTTGTCATTCTCGGAAATCTCGATGCGAATGCCTTCTTTCGTCACCTCCACCGAAATCTGATCGCCCAGTTCCGTCAATGCGGGATTCTGCTCGATAATCTCTTTCAAGCGATTTGCTTCCCGTTCCAAATCAGCCTGTGTCGTCGCCAGCCGTTTAAAAATGGAAGGCACGGCCACCAGCTTCGGTCCCAGCACGTTGTCTTTTCCGCTATCCTGATAGTGTTCAGGTCCCTTTCCAAGCAGGGCGCGACCCAACGGATCGCGAAAATAGCCCCCGACACCGCGCTTCACATCTTCCGACTGATTAAGCACCCACAGCACGATAAACAGCGCCAGCATCGCCGTCATGAAATCGGCAAACGCCACCTTCCACGCGCCGCCATGATGGCCGCCGTGTCCGCCTTTCTTTACGATGCGGATGATGGGTGGTTGATTGCCAAGGTCTGCCATGAGATTCTACCGGAATTCGATTACTTCTTTTTCGCCGCTTTCAACATCTGCTCGGTTTCATCGAAGCTCGGACGATCCGCCTGGAAGATGGAACGGCGCGCGAATTCAACCGCGACCGAAGGCGCCATTCCCTTTGCGAAGGCTGAAATGCCTGCCTTGATAACATGCAGCAGTTGTCCTTCATTGCGCACTCGAGCTTCCAAATTGGCTGCCATCGGATTGAAGAAACCATAAGCCAGCAGCACACCGAGAAAGGTTCCCACGAGCGCCGCCGCGACGTGATGACCGACCGCGGCCGGATCGCCGTCGATTGCCCCCATCGTGATAATAATTCCAAGTACCGCCGCGACAATTCCTAATCCCGGCAATGAGTCGCCGATTTTCGCAACGATACCGGAAGGGATACTGGCTTCTTCATGGTGAGAGTCGATTTCAGCGTCCATCAGCATTTCGATTTCGTGAGCCGGAACTGACCCGGCCAGAAACAGCTTGATGGTATCGCAGATATAGGTGATGGCGTGGTGATTATTCAGGATTTTCGGATATTTCTCGAAGACTTTACTCTTCGCGGGTTCATTGACATGGGACTCCAGTGCGATAATTCCATCCTTGCGGGCGATTTGAAACAGCTCGTTGAGAGCCAGCAACACCTGGAGGTAGGTTTCCCTGTCCGGACCCATCTCGCCTTTGAAGATGCCGATGATCTCGCCGATCAGCGCTTTCAGCGTCGGCAGGGGCGTCGAGATCAGCACGCCGCCCAGTGCCGCGCCGCCGATCACGATGAACTCCGCAGGCTGCAGCAGCGTACCCACATTGCCGCCGGCGATGAGAAATCCGCCGATGACGCAGATGGGGACGACAGCAAATCCGATTAGTGAAGTCATAATGTCAATTCCATACTCATACTTCGGTCGGTCAAATAGACCATTTCCTACGCTGCTCTATTATGCAAGCCATGTGCCTGAAATGTGGCGGTTTCGCAGCATAGACATATGTTTACGCAGTGCAGCCAAAGGGTTGCTTTTTGTAACAGGGTCACGTAGATTATAACTGTCTGCAAGTCCGACCTCCTACTGCCCTATATACAAAAACCTGTCCGGGATCACGCTCCCCCTGCTCACGGGCGGCGTCTTATCCGTATTCCCCTGCTTGCGGGGGGACATAGGGGGGTCACCAACAATTACTAAGCGACACGCTCCCGTGTGTCGATTAATCCACTTCCGACTCCCCGAATTTCTGCCGCTATAGTCGGGATTATAATCCGCCGAGGCGCCCGTCCCCGGGTGCCCGGAAC
>JAHIZR010000076.1 GCA_018814465.1 bacterium
ACCTTCAGCGTTTCTTCATTGTATTCCAGATCGTACGATGCCTTAAGATTTTCGACATATTCCTTCGCCGTATTCGAGAGCGCTTCGCCTTCCAGATTCCGCATCTGGGCTTTGAGATCATTTTTCGCATCTTCAAAGGCGGGACGATCCGGCACTTTGCGCATGTCGGTCACGCTGATCAAGTGAAATCCGTAGGGAGTCTGAACCGGTCCCAGCAGATCGCCGACCTTGGCGTTCCAGATGGCTTCCTGAAAATCGCCGACCATGCGGCCCCAAGGGAACCAGTCCAGATTGCCGGAATCCGCCGCCGACGTAGCATCTTCGCTGAATTTCACCGCAGCTTCGCCGAAATCCATGCCGTTTTCAATTAAAGTCTTAATCGAGTCAATGCGGGCGCGGACTTGCGCCTCCGCGCCTGCCGTGGTATCCCCCGGCTGCAGTCTTAACAGGATATGCCGCGCGCGGTATTCGCGATCCATGTGATCATAATGATCACGCAGCTTCTGATCAGTGATTACGGCGTCGGTGACTTTGGCCGCGTAGAGCATATCCAACGCGAGCCGGTTGGCGATTTCGTCAAGGTTCTTCACAAGATCGGGATCTTTATCATAACCGCGCGACAGCCCTTCCTGAAACTTGGCCAGATTGACGGCCATCTCATGAATGAATTCCTTGCGGTCGTTAAAGGGCTGCCGCAGGACATTTTCTTCGGTGCGATTGCGCTCAAGGTATGTCGTCTTGAATTCATCGAGGGAAATGGTTTCGCGGCCGACCTTGGCTACGATATCCTTTTGTCCGCCGCATCCGGCGATGATGATAACTGCCAACAAAAGAATAGTGATCTGAGTAATTCGCTGCATGATCCTCTCGTCTTTCGGTTTTACTGACTTGCGTCAGGATTGTTTATTGTGATTTGTGTTTTGTCTGTTTAGTCACCACCGGGGACGGTGGTGAGTAGTAAAGGATAATGTCACCACCGGGGACGGTAGTGAGTAGTAAAAGATAATGGTCACCACCGAGGACGGTGGTGAGTAGTAAAGGGTAATGGCCACCACCGGGGACGGTGGTGAGTAGTAAAGGATAATGGTCACAACAGAGGACTGTGGTGAGTAGTAATTAGTGATACAGGTGCGTGGTGAAAGATGAATTACCCCCCTTGTATTCCCCCCATGGAATGGGGGGAAGCGGCATAGCAGCCGATGAAGAACTGCTTGCCGCTGGGCAAGGTGTCTATACGGGAAGCGGTTAAGTGCAAGCCGATTTTACTCGCCTGCACGGTGAGTTCATCGGAATTGACTAAGTGTGAAACGGCTTCAAGACGCTGGATGCTCCGATAACTGCTGTGGGCAAAGGCGATGTTTGCGCTGGGCAGTTGCAGAACGGTGGCAAGTATCCCCGATGGTTTCAGCCACTTCTTGAACTTCAGCAGTGCCGCTTCAGGATTCACATATTCGAAGAGCAGTCCGGCAAAGATAAAGTCCAAACTGTTCAATGTCAATTCACAGTCAAGCACATCTTTGCAGATCAGTTCAAGCTGCGGCAGTTGAGCGGCAAAGCGTTCATGAAGCAGACGCAGATAGTCCGGTTGAATATCGATGCCGATCACCTGTTCAACGTACTTCGCGTCAATATGTTCAAAGCCGTTCCCGGTGGCGCAGCCGATGACGGCGAGGCGTTTCGGATGATACTCGTTCAGCAACTCCTGAAACACTGAACTCAGAAAATGAAGTTGTCCGACCTGCGGACTGCCCATGTGCCCCTCATAGTCGGCAGCGGGAATCGTCAGCCAGGGATTATTCGAGTTGACCGTCAAAATTGCTCCACGTGGAACAGGGTAGTGCTATATAATAATATACCGAATAACTCTTTGCCAATAAAGGCGGAGCGGAAATGCTGAAGCTTTAGGAAGCATGTCTCAGCAGGCAGAGATTTGTTATTGCGATAGTATCTACAATTAGAATAATATCAATCATTAACATAATCATTATAAGCTTCTTCTGCAAGCCGAGTGACCTGAGACAGGTACTTGATTGCATAATTCATTTTATCGCGCCAGTGCTCTATTTTGGCAAGCGGGAGTCTGATGGTCACCGCGCCGACAACATTGAACTCGATGGGGAAGTCTTCGCTGCGCTCGGCGATCTCCAGAATGCGTTCACGGGAGACGCCTTCCGTGGAAAATGCAATTTCCATTTCTTTGGCGCGCAGGATGATATTC
>JAHIZR010000077.1 GCA_018814465.1 bacterium
AAATTTTTCATCGGCTTAACCGCTTCCGCCAGCGCGGTTTTCTGATCGAGATTGCCTTCCAAGTAGGGCTGCAAAGCGGTTGTGTTGATCTGGTTCAACGTGGGCGACATGATATAGAAAGTGAGTATCATCGCAAGACCGACGACGAGCTGCGCCGGGGGCACTTGAGCCGCTCCCATCGCCTGTCTGAGGAAATGGAAGACGATAATCAATCGGGTGAAGCTCGTCATCATCAGCACGAGCATTGGAGCCAGCGCCATGAGCGTCAGCAGGCCGACTATCTGGAGTGTCGAAACCACTTTCTCGGGATTGTCAGTCTGCTCGAAATTCATTGAGATGCCGGGGACGCCCTGCGCTTGTGCGGGTTCCGGGATCAGCAATCCGGTCAGTCCAAGCAAGATGATGAGAAAGAGGAGTTGTTTCACCTTTCGGCTCTCCGCAGGAAGTCTTTAAAGGATGGCAATGGCGACTTGCTTCCGCTGACCGCCTCAGCAATGAGATCCATATTCTCAGAGTCTTCAATTTCCATCAAGGGAGTCATCATTTTGTCCGTTGAACCGACAAGAAGCAGTTTATTTCCGACTTCGATAATATAGATTTGTTTCCCGGGCGCAAGCGTTTTTACGCCCAGCAGTTTCCAGCCCCGGACGCCTTTCTCAAAGCCGCCTTTTGCGAGACCCATGCGACGGAATCCCCAGGCCATCAGCAGAATAAGCCCGAGGATGCCGATCAGCGCGGCAAATGTCTTGATGACTTCAACGCCCACGTTTAATTGCGGCTGACAGCCAGTCGCTCCTCGGGTGTTGAGAGTTCGGTTAGGCGTACCGCGAAGTTTTCATCGATGACCACAACTTCGCCGCGCGCGAAACGCTTATGATTGACATACAGATCAACGGGCTCGCCGGATAGCTTATTCAGCTCCACGACCGAACCCGGCGACAATTTGACGATATCGCGGATGAGCATATTCGTTCTGCCCAGTTCAATCGCGATCGGGAGTTCGATATCCATGACCAACCCGATTTCTTCGCGCAGAGAGGTGCTGTAATCAACGCGAGGATCATCGGCGGCTTCCGATTCGGATTCCTGGATTACACCGGCAGCGGTACGCGGATAGATTGAATCCCAGAACTCATTGGAGATAATCACCGCGAACTTATGTTTGCCATCCACATCAAATTCATATTCCGAGAAAGTCCATGTTCCTCCGGCAAAATCATTCGGAGTCAGATCCATGATAACATTCTTAACATCATCGAAGCCGAAAGAGGTTCCGATTTCCTGTCCGATCTGGGAAGAGAACGCCGAAATTGCCTCTTTGTAGAGATCGCGCATCGGTTCAAGATGTAATTCTTGGGCGAATTCAGCTTTGCCGTCGCCCATGTTGAGCAGATCCCCGATCACAGCGGCCGAATCCTTGGTACTCGCGATGCGAACTCTGCCTTGTCCGCCGAAGGTGCAGGTCAGAGTGCACACGATCAATTCGCCCGGGTAAACCGCTTTGACTTCTTTATAGTCGAATGCATGCGGTTTGCTGCTCTTGACAGCGACATCGCGGTCGAGAAAGGATTTGAGTGATTGCTCCAGAATCGAACGCAGGCTCTCATCTGCGGCAATGATGCGTGAATCCAAAACCGGATTTCTAAAAAGCTCACTCATGAACAATCTCCTCAAGGTTATTAATGCGACGCGCAATGCGAATCGCTCTCTTTTTCTTTGATATACCGGGGGTTCCCCAGAATTTCACTTTTCCATCCACCCAAACCTTCAGGGGGTCGTCTGTTCGTTGATCCAGCCGGATCACATCTCCGACCTTGAGAGTCAGGTAGTCTTTCATATTAAGTTTTGTCGAACCCAGTTGGGCGGTAAAGGGGAGTTCCGTTAAGCGAACTCGATTATACAGCTCCTCGAATTCTCTTTTTTTCAGCCGTTTCGTGCCGACATTTGCCCAGCTGTTGGAAAGGTTTTGAATCAGCGGATCCAGAACAAAATAGGGAAAGCAGATATTCATCGGATAAGAGGTATCCCGGATGATGATATCGAACGAGATTACCGCGGCGGTTTCCGATGCCGGTGCGATTTGAACGAATTGCGGATTGGATTCGAAGGATTCGACATAAACTCCGAGATCGTACACGTTTCTCCATGCCTCGGAGAGCGTGCTAAGCGCCGAATCGACAACACGGCTCATGATGCTTTGTTCGATCACGGTTAGTTCACGGACGGTGTTGATACGTGCTTCGGTGCCTCCGAGCAGGCGATCAACAACCATCAAGCCGAATTCCGTACTGATTTCCAGGATGACCGAGCCTTTGAGTTTGGCTGAGGATACGATGTAGATACACGACGGCACGGAGAGTGAGAGCATGTATTCCGAGTAGGCGGCTTGATCGATCGACAGCAAATTGATATCCACGAGAGTCCGCAAGCTTCCGGACAAATAGGTTCCGAACGATCTTGCGAACGCATCATGGATTGTCCTCAGGGCACGCAGTTGATCTTTTGATATTCGATCAGGGTGTTTGAAATCGTAGAGGTGAATCGGCCGCTTTGGAGCCTCCTCTTCGACCTGAACAGTTTCTGTCGCGGAAACATTCCGCAACAGCGCGTCAATTTCGTCTTGGGTAAGGATTTTACTCATGGGATATCTCGCTATTGAAGCACATAATCGGCGAAAACCACCGTTTCAACGACTGTCTCCGCAAGCTGTTTATTGACGGTGTCTCTGATTTCATTCCGCAGGGAATCGCGGTAGGTCAAGCTTGACAGTTGTGCCATGGATTTGGAAGACAGCAGGGAGAGCACTGCATCTCGAATCAGCACCGAGCGCGCTGTAATTTCGGTTTCCGCGCTATCCGACTGAGTCTGCAGTCCAAGCCGAGTCGCGAGGTAACGCCGCCCTTCGGTGCCGGCGGGGTTTACCACGATCTCATCCAGCATAATGATTATCGGAGCACCCGAAGCAGTTTTTTCGCCGTGGTCTTCTCCATGACCTTCATCCGATCGCTCGACTTCGGCGATTTCGGCTTGTGCAGTGTTATCAAAGAAAAGTGACTTCTGCAGGAAGTAGGATCCGGCAATTTGGAGCAGAACGACGCCGGCAATGATAAGATACTTCATCAGCGGCAGCTTCGACTTCGGCTTCGGCTCCGCCTCGGGCTGCGGTTCTTCTTCCGCGGTCTTTGGAGCTTTTGCTTTTTCTTCAGCCATAATTTGCCTGAGTAAATGAGATATACAGCATCCATAGCCGGATGCTACGGGCTATTGTTGACAAGCGATTGCTTGTTTAATACAGTGTAGTCAGGAGGAGGAGTTTATCGTGAAGACGAATTGCTTCAGCGACCAATTGGCACTCGAGGGGAATCGCGGAAAGAAGCGGCCTGCGGGGCTGCGGCATCACAGCCCCGCAGGCAGTAAGCTATTAACGCTTGAGCTGCGTTACTTCGTTCAGCAACTGGTCAGCCACCGTGATCACGCGGGAATTCGATTGAAATCCTCTTTGCGCGATGATCATATCGGTGAACTGTTCCGCCAGGTCAACCGTGGACAGTTCAATGAATCCGGAGAAGATCTTGTTAACCGTTCCTGCTTCCAGGCCGATTTGCGGATCACCGGAGTTGACGGTCGCACTGTAGATGTTGTCGCCAGCCAAGGTCAAACCAGCGGGATTCGAGAATCTCGCGATCGCGATTTGACCGAGGACACGGGACTCACCATTCGAGTAAGAACCGACAATCTTTCCTGAATTATCCACTGAGAAGTCCGACAGAACACCTGACGAGTGTCCATCCTGACTTATTGCAACAGTCGTGCTTGGAGCGGCAAATTGAGTAATGCCGTCAAAAGTACCGACCGTACCACCATTCAGATTAACCACGATACCCTGCGCCTGCGGAGGCTGGAAGGTCAGGGGGCCGCCTTCAAAGGCCAGCAGCGAACCGTCCGTGTTGAAGCGCAGTGTTCCAGAGTCACCGGCGAGACGGGCGTTGATATCATCGATCGCGCCATCATCGACGGTCGCTTCCCATGTCCAGACATTGGTCTGCGTCACATCCTGCGTGAATGTGATTTCGACCTGATGCTTATCGCCACGGCTATTATAGATCGAGATTGAAGAGGAATGCGTTCCGGTCGTACCATCACTCGTTGTGACGAAAGTAGGCATAACCATCGTCGATGCCTGCGATCCATCGGCATCGATGAACTCCATTGCAATCGAAGTGCTGCTGTTACCGGCAAGGTTATCACGCAGGATAATGCTTCCAGAGGCATCGATACTCAGCAGCGATCCCATCTGATCCTGGCTGTTGTATGCGTCAACCGCATTAAAACGATCGATAAGGTCGCCAAATGTCGTTCCGTCATTTGACTCGCCATAAATGAAGGAAACATTAACGGCTTCACCGGCCCGATTGGTGGCGGTCAGTCTGATAACGTCGCCGTCGTTTAAAGCAGAAGTCACTTGATCAAGATCGTTGAGCATGGTGTTACGGTTTGCCGGATTGCCGCTGGTTTTAAAAGCGAATGAGGATGCAAATGACTGAACTTTAGAGGCATTTGCGTCAAGGTTAGAAAAGTAATTGATGTTGGTTGTCGCGCGCGCCGGATCGACTTCTCCGAAAGGCAGGCTGAGGGGTTCGACAGCGGAAGAAGTGATCAGATTGCCATCCTTATCAGCAAGTCTGCCCAGAACATTGAAGCCGCCGCCGGAAGAAAGCAGCGAACCGTTCGCGTCGATCTGGAAATTGCCCGCCCGAGTGTAGTAATTAGATACTCCATCACCGACGACAAAGAATCCATCACCCTGAATGGCGAGGTCGTTCCGATTCCCTGTGTTTTCAAAGTTGCCTTGTGTGAAGACACGATTGACAGCGGCGACACGCGAACCGAGACCGATTTCAATCGCGTTTGAACCGCCGGAGTTGTCGCCCGGAGCCTGCGCCGCGCGTAAGAGCTGCGAGAATCCTGTTGAGAAGGAGACATTGCTCTGTTTAAACCCGATAGTGTTGACATTGGCGAGGTTGTCGCCAATGACATCCATCTTGGTTTGATGATTGCTCAGTCCTGAAACTGCGCTAAAGAGTGATGACATCATAAGGCATTTTTCCCTTCCGGGCGTCCATCGTTCCGCCCGTCTTGAGGCCTCCTACAAGAGGACCGGCCATGAGTGAATTGATTGGTTTTGTTTTTTATACGAATACTGTGCTATCTATTTGTGTGAAGACATGTCCGGAATGAACCGCGTTATCGAGCGCGGTTACAACCGTCCGGTTTTTAACGCTGACTACGAAAGCCAAGTTGTCGAGCAGTACGAGTGAATCTTTGGAACCTTTCTCTTCGGCTTGTCCCACTCCCTGGCGAAGTCTGTCCATTTGCTGGTCATTCAGGCAGATCTGCCGTGACTGAAGCCTGTTTTGGGCGTGGGCTGAGAACTTCAGCGACTCGGGCGACTTCAGTTCTTGATACAGGACATCGCTGAAGTCAGCGCCGCTGGTTTTCGGATTAACGCTGCTGGATGCCTCAGGTCGTGCAACCGGATTAACGGAGCGCGCGGCGGGAATCGGCGGGAGTTTGCTGATATTGTCAATCATGGCATTAAACTTTCTTAGAGTCTTCTCCGCTGCTGTCACCCATGATCGAAATCACTTGTCCCAGATAGACATCGACACCGTTCACGCTCAATGTTACCTGACCGTTGACATAGTTTATGGCCGTTACCTGGCCCTGAATATAGTTTTCAACCGCAATCGAACTCCCCTCAGCGTTGACTGCGCTCACACTAAAGGAATAATCTCCTTCGGAAACGCGTAATCCGTCATCGTTGCGGCCATCCCAAACCGTGTCGATATCGCCGGCAGCAGTGGGAGGCACGGTTATCGTGCGCACGACATCGCCATTTGCGTCG
>JAHIZR010000078.1 GCA_018814465.1 bacterium
GTCACCGAGTTGTAGATATCCACATAGTTCTGCACATGTTCAGGAACCCGTTCGGGATGAGGCTGCTGCGCGTTGTCAGCCGGTTCCACATCGTTCCAGGGCAGTTTGCAAAGTCCCATCAGTCCGAACCAGGTGCGGAACATGGGGAAATAGTGCAATGCTTCAGCCTTGGCTTCAAAGGTCGGAATCTGCTTATTGACCATGTCCATGAAAATCAGCCATGCTTCGTCGTGCTGCGCGCCCTTGTTCGCCAAACCGTAGCCGCCCTGCATAGCCAGCGATTCCTTGGTCATGTATTCGGAATACTCCAGCCCCTTGCATTCCATGCCGATGTCGTTGATGAATTTGGGATCAGCGCCGTATTCTTCGATGAATAGCTTCTTCAAGCGGCGGATTCCCAAACCAACCGTCTTGCCGAAGCCTTCGCCGCGCGCCATCTGGTGCAGAATCTCCATCGATTCTTCGCTTCGACCCGGCGACAAATCCAGCCCGCCCGTGATTTCCTTGTTGATGATCCCGTTCTCATAGCATTCCATCACAAACGCCATCGTGGTGCCGAACGAAATCGTATCAATGCCATAGGTGTCGCAGTAAAAGTTCGCTTCCACCACAAAGTTCGGATCGAAGGTGCCCATGTTGGAGCCGAAAGCGCCAATCGTTTCATATTCCGGTCCGTCCACCGAAACTTTGTCGCCCTTGTAGGGGCCGGTCCGCAGCGTATAAGCATCCACCGCTTTCGCGCAGGCCATCGTACAGCCGTACCAGCAGCCGTCGGGAACGCCCTGTGTGAACATCTCACGCCAGACGTGAGATGAAATCCGCCCCGCCAGCTTATGTGAACCCCAGCGATAGTTATGCGTCGGCAGCAGATCGTAGTCGTTCATAATCTCCACGAGATGCGCCGTTCCCACATGCCGCATATCGCACTGCTTATCGTCTTCTTCGTAGAGTTCACGGTGGAGTTTGATGCCGACCTGCTTGATCGCATCCAGATCCGCGACCTTGTTGTTGTCCGCGCCGATACTGGAGAATTTGCAGACGACCGCCTTGATCTTCTTCTTACGGAAGACCGAACCGATGCCACCGCGTCCGGCTTGCTTGAGACGGGGAACTTGGCGGCGGCGATCATAGAATGAGAAATTCAGGCAGCCCAGCAGCGTATGATCCGCCGCCCGTCCGGCGGAAACAGAACAGATGGATTTCTTGTCCTTCTCGTTCTTGGAAAAGATTTCCACCATCTGCTCTGCGACCAAATGGCTGTCGATATCCTCTTCGGGCGCTTCCATAAACTGAATCTTGCCTTCATCGCCATTGATGTAAACGATGATCTCCTTTTCCGAGATCCCCGTTATCTCCAGCGCGTCGAATCCTGAGAACTTCAGATAGGGTCCGAAATAGCCGCCGACATTGCTGTCAATGGGAATCCCCGTGGTGGGCGAGAGGCTCATCACGATGGATTTGCCGCAGCCCGAATACTGCGTGATGCCGCCCATCGGTCCCGCTGAAATCACAATCGCATTCTCCGGAGAATCCCATTTCGTATTCGGATTTACCGAGTCCCACAGCATCTTCAGCCCGAAGCCGCGTCCGCCGATGAAATAGTCCTTCATCTGCTGATCCACCGGCTTAATCTGCATCGTGTGATTACTCACATTCAGATGCAGCGTCCGCCCTGCGTATCCGCGATAAAGCGGACTTAATTCATAATTGAATTCGGCAATGAGTTTGTGCGCCGCTTTAATCTTCTCGGCGTCAAAGGGGTTTTGATAGACGTTCATAGATGCTCCCTGTAAAAAACCCGTTCCACCGGTTCCGGCAAGTCTTCAATCGACAAGGCGCCGCTCGGACAGCTTTCCACACACTGCGCGCAGGAGATGCACTTGAAGGGGATTTCCTCTCCCACGGCGACAAACATCGACTGCGTCGGACAGAATCCTACGCAGGACATGCAGCCCGTGCAGTCTTTCTCCCGCAGCCTTACGATTCCTTTCTTGTCCCGGTACAATGCTTCCGTGGGGCAAACCAGAATACATTCGCCGCACTGATTGCAAACATTCAGACTGTGACCATCGGGCCGCAGCATCAACTGGATTCGAGACTTCTCTTTATTTGCCTCTTTGAACCAGTATTCGGAGCATACGGTTTCACAGACTCCGGAAGCCGTACACTTCTCTTCGTTAACCACTAATACTTTCATTGGCCTTCACCGAAGTTAGATTCAATAAACCAATTTAGCCAGTTAAGAAATATACAATAATTAGCCCCGAGAGTCAACCCGGATTAGCTCTATTAATTGCTTAAATAACATACTATTAGGAATGTTCTGGAGTCTGCAATAAGCTTCCCATGAGACATCCTGTAAGATTTACTGCACTTCGAACTGTTTTTCTCCCAAGAAAAAGGCGAATCTGCAAGGAGATTCGCCTGTAAAATTCGATGAAAACCGCGCTATCTGACAACCACTACCTGATATCTGACTTGTTCATAGAGCGAGACGACGCCGAGGTCCGTGAAGTTCATTGACGTTGTGTTTTGCAGGAGTTGCGAATTCACCGGCAATACATTCGGATTGGTGCTGCGATAAATCTCGAAATACGTGTACGGTGACGTAAAACTCCAACTCAGTTGTATATCATTTCCGGCAAGTGTAATGATCAGATTTTCCACGGGCGGTGTCACAGGATCAAATAAATCAATATCGATATCCGTAGGAGTTGTCGTTGGCGTAACCACGAAAGGCGTCGGAGTCGTCCCGCCATAAATTCCATAGGGCTCATCGGTATCCGGCTCCAAATTACCATTCATATCCAGAAAAGCGTCCGCATAGAATGTCCCCTGCGTGGTCGTCAATCCCGTATAAACTCCGTTGCCGGTATCATTCTGAAAAATCAGTCCGCCGCCCACCGGATTGCCGCTGAAACCGGGATTTGTAAAAACCCGCACGAAACTGGCTCCATGCAAAGAGCCTCCATAACTCAACAGTCCGTAGAAATTCCCACCGTCCGCAGTCGCCAGCGAGATGTTGATGCCGCTGACATTTCCATTCAGAACAACTATATCGGGAAAATCGCCACCCCACCAGCCGACGGATTCTCCGGCATCAATTTCGCCGTTCAGATTCGCGTCCGCGAAAGCCGCCACAATGTAATTGCCTGCCGGAACATTTGTAATCGAGTATGTATTCAAAAACGGAATTACAATCCCGACGTAAAAAGTATCCAGTTCAACCGGAACCGCCGCCGCAATCTTCACGCCGCTCCCGCCAGTCACTGATCCCGAAATTGTATACGCCTGAGTCGCAAACGGAAGTAGGCACAGTAATCCTAAAACAATCCACTTCTTCATCACATGTGCTCCTGATCTTGCATAATAGTTATCATTCAGTAATTATCTTATCAAGGCTACCCGCTGCTGTGAACGCATGCCGTTCACGACCAGCTCGATAAAGTAGATTCCGGAAGAGTAACCCTGAGCACTGAATTTCACTTGATGAGCCCCGGAAGCCATGCGCCCGCTGTCGATCTGCCCGATTTCGCGACCCAGCAGGTCATAAACCAATAACCGCACATCCGCGTCAGTCCCAAGGACAAAAGGAATCGTCGTCTCCGAGTTGAACGGATTCGGATAGGGTGTGCCGAGCATGAAGCCCTCCGGCAAGGCTCCGATGCGAGGCTGCTCAACTGCAACATCAGCGTCCGCTAAACGAATATTGATTGCGTCCGGCATATTCGGCAATTCTACTTCGAAAGATTGCGGTGTGGCCCCGCCATAGACTCCCAACGGCTCATCCGCCTCATATTGCAGATTACCGTTTAAGTCCATAAAAGCCAAGGCATAAAAGGTCGCCTGAGTATCGGTAATCGCCGTATAACTCCCATTTCCTGTGTTGTTCATCAGAAAACCCGCCCCCGAGGGAGTTCCGGTGAACTCCGGATTATCATAAGCCACGATTAAGGTCGTGCCTGTGCTCTCCCCCGAATAGGTGATTTCTCCACTGAATCCACCTTGACTGATAGCAGAGAGTTCGATATCTATCCCCGCCAAATCCTGATCCACAGGCAGAGGGGCGGGAAGCGTGCCTCCATAAAAACCAAAAGGTTCTCCTAAGTCCGGGATTAAATTAGTGTTTACGTCTTGATAAGCCGCAAAAAAATAGCTGCCGGAATCCAGATTTGAAACTGTATATGTGTTAAAAATTGGGATTGCCACTGCGGCGTAGAATGTGTCCAGAGAGGTCGGCACGGCAAAAACCCACCGCAACTGAAAACCCTCGCCCCCAAGGATGGTCCCTGTGACTTGATACGGCCTTGCGGTTAATGGCAGGCTAAACAATAAGAAAATACAAAACCAGCGGCTCATAATGGTGGACTCCTTCGTCACAATAGATTGATATTAATTTACTCAACAACCTTCAGCATTACAAGGTTTATACCAATACTTTTAAGATACAACAAAAGTGAACCCACACCCTCACTCTTCTCATGCTTGAACATATGAATAAATTGCGCATGTATTTCTCAGTTTTGTTCATCTAAGTGACTCCAAGAATTGCATTTATCTGAAACCAAACTCTTGAGTTAGCGCTCAATTCGCCGTATATTAAATTGCTAAGTAGGATTTCGCAACTTAGATGGAGACAGCACTTTGCAGAAACATCATATCCTTTTCACACTCCCCTTCTTCCTGCTCCTGGCCTCCTCTGCCTGCGCGCAGCCCGACTCCCTCTGGACTTCAACGGTTGTCGGTAACGGCAACACAATCCTAAATTGTGCGACGACCCTCCCCGACGGAGGTTTCGTGGTCGCAGGATATTCAGCCGGTCAGGAGAATAATTCAGACTTTTTCGTTGCTCGGCTCGCTTCCAACGGCAGTGTGATTTGGTCCGATAACTATGCCGTAACTACTGCTTCAGAAGAAGTAAACGGTGTGGTTGTTGTCCGTGATACCATTTTCGCGGTCGGATACGGCCAAGGAGAACATACGGATCCCGGTGTCAGCAGTGTTTTTCTCTTTGCCCTTAATCTCAACGGAACTCTTCTCTGGAGCCGCACCTATGATCCAAGCGGCATGTCTAAAGCCCGTGATGTTACCCTCCTTAATGACGGAAATCTGGGCGTGATCGGATACCGGCTGGGATCAGGAAATCGCTCTGATGCCTGGTTCTTGAAATGCACGCTTTGGGGAGACACTCTTTGGACCAAGACCTATGGCAATACGTCAACTGATATCGGACAGAGACTGAAGGAAATGCCGGATGGAAATATCCTGCTGTTTTGCAACACAAAGACCGGCGACTCGGATCGCTACGATTTCTGGCCTCTTATCGTTGATCCAATCGGTGCTGTGATCTCCGAAACATCTTTCGGTACCGACTATGAAGAAGTCGGCTACGGAGTCTGGATCGAAAACGATGGATCAATTTCTCTTGTGGGCAAACAAGTTACGCTCTCAGGAACGGCTGGCTATGCTGTGAGCTTGCCCGCCGAAGGAGAGGGGTGGGAACAAGTATACAGTGATGACGGCGACTTCGAAGAATTGCACGGCATTCTCTTCCGCGATTCGGGTACGCTCTGCGTCGGCCGTGTCGGAGCATCCTCCGCGCAAACCTATCCCTTTATGCTCGGCCTCGACCATCAAGGCAACCGCGTCTGGTCGTGGGAAATCGGTGAAACCGGCGGCGGAAACATTCTTAATGGAATTATCTCCGTTCCCTCCGACGGCGGCGGTTTAGCCTATGGAGCCTATGCTGCCGGCGGTATTCTGCGCGGTTATGTTATGCGCATTGCTCCCCCCACAGGTGTTGCCGGGATTGTGACCGAACTTGACACGGGAAATCCGCTCGCGGGAGTCCGCATCAGCGCTTCCGGACAAAACCGATATACTTTTTCTGATCAGAACGGCGCTTTCGCGCTCGAACTTGCCGCCGGAACCTATGACCTGATGGCCTCCGGACCTTGCGTCGAAAGCGATACCCTATTCTCGATCGCCATTCCCGAAGAAGGTCAAACAACAGCCGATTTTGAGTTGGGCGTTCCCCACCTGGCCTCCGGTCAGTCGTCTGTCAATATGATTGCTTTTAATCATCTGCAGTCCAATGGCATCTTTAGGCTGACGAATACCGGCAGCGGAACGATGGCATATCTGCTCAACGGACTCTGCATCAATCCGCCCGGCAATTGGATGTCGCTATCTTCTTATGCCGGGACCGTTCCGGCGGGCGAGACCGATGCTGTCACGGTGACCGTCACCCCTGACACGTCGGATAACGGCACGTTTGCTTATTACGGCATGCTGATTGTTACCACGAATTCCTGCCCGGATACCGTGCGGACTATTCCCGTACTAATCTCTGTCATGGATACCGATGCGCCTTCTAACACTGTGCAGGAATTCGGCCTGTCTGCCGTCTACCCCAATCCCTTTAATAATGAAGCTTCCATCCGGTTCGGCCTTGAACAACCGGGCGTGGCAGCGTTGAAAATCTACGATATCACCGGCAGAGAAGTCGCCGTCGTGGCGGATGACATCTTTGCTGCCGGAGTTCATACGGTTTCCTTTTCTTTGCCGAATGCAGCCAGCGGTCTTTATCTTGTGCAGCTGCAATCGGACAAGCAAAGTGATATTCGAAAAGTCGCGTTGATTAAGTAAGCACATGATTCTGGGTCCCCATTCTTTGCACCACCATTCAAGCCACTTCGAATTGGAGGCGGATCATGAGACAACTTCTCAGCAC
>JAHIZR010000079.1 GCA_018814465.1 bacterium
AATAATAATAAATAATTACAAGGCGTCATGTGCTGAATTTCACAATTTGCCGATAACTCTTGGATTAGTCCTATCACAAGCTAAAACAATGGTTTTGCTGTAGTAGCGGTGATGTATTATTAGCAGACATACTTTGCGGTTGCTTGAAGCGGGTAAAGAAAAGACCCGGCAGTAAGCCAGGCCTTTAAATAAGAATCCTTAGGAATCCATCGAATTGAATAATATGGAATCCTTTCGCAACACGCGGGAGCGTGTTGTCGAGTACTCTGTCTCACTTGAGATGCTGGACAAAGATGATCGGGATTCCGGCCGGGATGCGCGCTGCTACATTTTCGTTAGTAAAAAGTCTTTCTGCGCTTAGCCCGGCTCGGCGGAAAGCGGGTCGGCTGCAAGCAGCCAACACCGCAGAAAGTTACCGGAATGACAACGTGTGCACCCCTTGCTTGATAATTTACAGGCTGCCGGTCACATGAGCGCCGAAGACAATCCCATCATAGGTAAAATTGAAAGTGTCTTCATTCGCCGCGCCCCAGGCTACGAAGTACCCCTGCTGCATCGCGGCGACCAATTGATCGACATTCTCCAGCAACGCAAAAGTTTCGGCACAAGTGAAATGATAGGTCGCTGGATCGACGCCCGGCACATCCGGACCAGCCGGAATAAGAATTCCGCTGAAGACGCGGAAGCCGCCGGCGGCTTCGATATCGGCAACCGAATTGATGCCGCTGATCGCCAAGGTATCGAGCGTAATCCATACTTCGCCGGAAACAGTCGTGGTTAATTCATTCCAGACATCCATGACGATACAGCCGTCTTCAATTCCCTCGATATTGTAGTCCTGCCAATCCGCGTTGTCGGTGAAATTGACGATCACATGGCCGAAGGCTTCATCGAGGGTCGAAGATGAAGCGGAGTTGGAAACGATTTGACCATCCACATCCTGCGCGATAAAAAGAGTGCCGGAGGTGAGTCCACATCCGTTCAAGAGTATTCCCGTCATGAGGACGAGAGTAAAAACAAGCAGCTTCTTCATGATTATTCTCCCTCGTCTTATTTGGTTTTAATGGGAATGAGATACTGAACACCAAGCATCGTCTGCCAATTCTTGCGAGACGCATTATTGTCGTGAATCGGCATTACAAGCAGGCTGGTATTGACGTCCAGATAGAGCTGGCGGTTGTAGAGATTGATTCCTGTTCCGCCGCCGATCGACCAGCCGAAGTTGCTTTCGTCTTCCTTATAACTCTCGCCCGGCGACAGGCTGTTCGACGATATCCCCAGCATGAAATAGGGCCAGATATTCATGGGGTCTTGCTTGGCTAATATGGCATTCAAACCGAAACCGGTTAAAGTTCCGCCGGCAATGGTAATCGTCTCGATAACCACATCGTTTGATTCGAGATCTTCCTCGACATCGCCTTGGCTGGTTCCGCGAACGATCAACTGCCCGTGCAGAAAACTCACGATATTTCCGCGCACGCTGATGCCCCACATGGCTCCGGCGCCGACATCACCTTGAATAACCGGCATGTCATAACCGGAATGGAGACCCACACCCAGTTGAAAGGTGCCAGCCCATCCCGGGACGACCAGCATCGTTAGTAAGATGATGAATAACAAACCTTTGTTCATTGATTCCTCCTGAGAAAGATATGATAATTCATAATATGTTCCGTTATGTCTTAATTTAGTAACGAAATCTGTGATTTTCAAGTGATTCTGAATAGAATCAAAAAAACTCTGCTTGTGAAATAACTACCTTTTGTGCCCTTCCCGCGGGTGTTTGCCAGTACGAACACAGATTCCTCATCTTCATTCCACAACAAAATTATCCCCTCGGATAGGATAGGCTTTTATCTTTCCGACTGCTTGTATCTGTCCGAAGCAATTGGTAGATTTCCAATAGTATTATTTCTAACTAACCATAAAGGAACTTGCATGAACTTATTATTATTGTGTCGCGACAGGTTTGTCCTTATAGCTGTAATCTTGCTGATCCTCGTTACCTTCTGTACGCAAGAAACGAAAGCGGATACCGGGGATACCACTACGGTTTATACGTTCATCGAACAGAACCATAACTGGACTGGTGAAGGCTCAACAACACATACTGAGACCTTCACGTTCCCAGATGGCAGTACGGACTACAATCAGGCTATTATGACCTATCGGATAAGCTGCCCACCCGGAGGATGTGATCCGTGGGATCGGATCGCGAATTTGTACGTTGTCAATACTATCGACGATTCGACCGAGGATGTTCTTGAGATTGCCCGCATTATTACTCCCTATAATATTGTCGGCGGAGGCGGTCCGGGAACCTGCGCATGGGAATTCGACATGATAGATTATCTGCCGATTCTGCGAGGCGAAGTGACTCTGCGCAGCTACATCGAGACCTATATCGGTCCTCCGCAAGGTTGGGAATGCACGGTTACTTTCTATTTTATTGAAGGAGAACTGCCGATCAAGCCCTATCGGGTTGTCAACCTCTGGCGAGCAGGATATCTCCCCTATGGCGATCCCGACAGGCCGCCTGAAAGTGTATTGGGAAACTATACGGTGGATATTGATGATATCGCGGAATCAGCAACGCTAAGGATCGTAACGACCGGGCATGGGCAAGGGAATACCGATAACGCAGCCGAATTTTCCCGCAAAGATCACGGAGTGGTCGTCGGCGGCGCGCAAATCTTCGAACAAGAGCTTTGGCGAAGCGACTGCGCACAAAATCCATGCAGTCCGCAGGGGGGTACGTGGCAGTACAATCGCGCCGGCTGGTGTCCCGGTCAAAAGGTCAATCCGTGGGACATTACGACAATCCAGTTGATTCCCGGAGCACCTCTGGATATCTGGTATTTCCTGGAAGCTTATGAAAACTTCTGCCGTCCCACCAACCCCAACTGCGTGAGCGGCGTTACTTGCTCCGATTGCAACTACAACTCCACCGGCCACACAGAACCGAACTACTGCACAACCGGCCAATTGATTCTCTGGAGCAGCCAGACCTCAACGGTTGCTCCTCCCATGGGAAGAGTCCTGCCCACCAGACTGGCGCTGATGCAGAACTATCCCAATCCCTTCAATCCGGTGACGACAATCCGCTTTTCGTTGCCTACAGCCGGACACACCAGATTGTCCGTATATAATGTTGCCGGACAGGAAGTGGCGGTCCTTACGAATGGCAACCTGTCAGCCGGTTCGCATAGTGTGAACTTTGACGGAGCCGCGCTCTCCAGCGGTGTGTATTTCTATTCACTCACATCAGGAGACATAACCGTTACCAAGAAGATGCTGTTGATGAAATAGCAGTTGACTGATACTGAATGAAAAGCCTCCGAACCATCGGGGGCTTTTTATATGGTATAATGCTTTGTGGTTATTCGCAGCACGCGGGAGCGTGCTGCCTAGTGCCGTTTTAAGTAAGGTGCGCTTTGTTAAGGATTCCGGCCGGGATGCGCGTTACTACATTCTCGTTAGTAAAAATCTCTCTGCGCTTAGCCCGGCTCGGCGCAAGGCAACCGATCCGATCTTTAATGAAACGGCCTTAGCAGATGAATATTTTATTCGAGATGCTTTCCCGCTTCGATATACGGCTTTAATCCGTCGAACAGGAAATGATGCCACACTTGATCGATCACTCCTGCATTTTCTTTCGAGATCTGTCCGGAATAATTAATTGTGACATTTAAAAGAGTGCTGTCGCCTTCGGCAGTATAGTTATAAGTTGCCACGAGGTGCAGCGCGAGACCGTTCAAACCCAACGGACCTTCAAATGTCAACCGCTTGCCGCGATCGGCATAAATGACGGTTCCGTGCTTGACTCCATTCCCTGCTTCGTCGAAGATCTCATAAAAACCACCGCCGGGCTTCGGTTCAATCCGAAAACTAACCGGATGGCCGGAGAAGTTATGATCCCACCAGCCGCCGATCTCTCCCGTCATCGCGTCATAAATGACCTCCGGCGATCCCGGCAGTTTCAGTTCATGAATGGAGACATAGCCGGTGACCTCGTGCTCGCGAAGTTCGGCATACACAGATGATTTCGATAATCCCAAGATCAGCATCAGTCCAAGCAGAATAAAAGAAAAATGTTTCATAATGTCCTCGAGGGATTTGACGTAAGTCTAATGGGGAATCTTCGCCAAGAAGGCTTGCGCCGCTTGATGCATCTCATCATCAGAAAGATCACGCAAATGAGTTGCAATCTGCCAATAGTGTCCTTCGGGATCAACCAACAGGCACCAGCGATCACCCCAAAACATCTCAGCAGGCTCTTGAACAGGTTTTGCTCCGGCATCAACTGCGTTCTTAAAAACACGATCCACATCTTCAACGAAAAGGTACATACTCACCGAGGTTCCGTTCAATGAGACGGGCGAGCGGCTTTCCCTGTCTTGCGGCCATTCATCGGCGACAATGAAAACGGAATCACCGATCTTCAACACCGCATTGGCAAGATGGTTCTTATCTGGACCGAAAATCGCTGTCAGAACTTCAGCCCCGAAAGCTTTCTGATAGAATTCAATCGCGGATTTGCCGTCCCGAGTAATCAAACAAGGACTCAATGAATGCCGACCTTGAGGCATATAATCAGTGCTGCGCGTCATTGTTCATTTTCCCTTGTTTATGTACCTTGCTGGACTATGTGTACCGGATCTTTGTAGATCGCCGCGCCGGCAACAATCGCCAGCGGCATTTCAATCATTCTCCAGACTAAGATCATCCAAATCATGTCAACCGGGAACAGTGTTTCGGCGAACATCATCAAGGCCACAAACAGATAGCTGAAGAACCAGATCAGGATACCGATTTTAATGGCTGTGAACGCTCCTTTGCCGAGAGTCGGGCGGACAAGCGCATAGAACCAAACGCCGAGCAGTCCGGTAAAAACCGACCAAAGCAGCACCATAATGAAGAGTCCCGTCGGCGCGGGCTGCATGCCGGTGACTTTCATCACTTCAGCCATACGTTCGCCCAATACAGGAACGTTCAGAATGGTTTCCGAGACATTGATAATCAGCGCCGCCAGCAGACCGCCCCCAATGACGCGCTTCATGTTAATTTGCCGCATTTAACGATCCTCCGTTTTTTATTTCAGAGATATGCCGTTAATTACTTCGTTCAGGATAGTCTGGTTTTGTCCTATCACGCCAAGATGAACCGAAACCGCTGCGCTCAAGGATTTGCGAGAGATTGTATCTTGAATCGTTGAGGAATTTCGGGTGCCGGACGCGCCAGACTTTGCCTGCTTTTGCGTCAAGCCCCCATTCAAACCCAACCAGCCGTTCGAATTCGTGATCTCCCTGCCAGACCAGCCATGCTTCGAAACTCGCTCCGTTTTCAGGCTGCGGAGCGTCGCGCAGCCAGTACTTATCATCAGCGAATATTTCCTGCGGCGAAAAGTAGCCGCCCAGACCGAGTTTCTCATCACGGGTATAATAAGCCGGATCGTCATCATCTCCCGGACTGCCGGGCAAACTCGATCCTCGCTGCAAATCCATCCGCGGATAGCCTTCCCTGTCCTCGCGATCCACGATCTGCCACCAGCGTAGTTGGCGCGCTCTGACGACGCCCAAATTCTGATTCAAAGGCTCGAAAAAAACATCCAGACTCCACAAACCGTTCTTGAGTTCAAGCGGCCTTAGTTCGACATAGCCCAGCAGTTCCCCGTTCAACATCACGGGACGATGAAAAGCCGGATTCTTGGCTAATCCGGACAGCTTAGCCCCCCAAAAAACCGCGAAAACTCCGACAAGCGCCAGAGCAAAGACTGCAAATAATCGACTCTGCGTGATTTCTGACTTCAGCAAGGCTAACTGGCGATCTTCAGTTATTGTGTTTTTTCCATTCGTTGCGAATTTAGCCTATTCTTAAAAGAAAGTCAAACTTCTCAGGCTCGCTAAAAAATAAACAAGCCCGGCAAATCTGCCGGGCTTGAGCATGCTTCTGAAATAATGACTACTTCTTCACCGGCCCCAGCGGCAAGACTACCTTACCATAGACTTCATTCAGTACCTGCGCAATGGCGGCATAAATTGCGCTCAGTCCGCAGACGATGCCTTCCCAACCAGCCAGCTTCGTAATCGCGGCATTCCCGGTCCAATCGCCGATCGCGAGCAGCCAGAAGAGAATTGTCAAGGTGAGGAAAACAACCTGCAAAGCGCGGTTCAGCTTCAAGGTTCCAATGAACATACAGCAGGTGAACAGTCCCCACATGAACAGATACCAGGCGACGGCATTTTTATCAGGCGCAGCCACCCATTCCATCTTGGGGAAGACCCAGAGAGCGCACAGGGTGAGCCAGAACAGACCATAGGACAGAAACGCGGTCGTCCCAAAGGTATTGTTCTTCTTCCACTCGAAGATGCCGGCGAAAACTTGAGCCATGCCGCCGTAGAAAACTCCCATTCCTACGATCATGGAGCTCAGGGGATAGAATCCTGCATTGTGGATGTTCAGCAGAACGGTTGTCATGCCGAATCCCAGAAGACCCAGCGGTGCCGGATTCGACGTGGTATCGGTCTGTTGAAAAAGTGTGATCGGATTTGACATTTTTTACTGCTCGCAGTTTGCTTGTTTAGGAATCTACACCGGCTTTTGCTGTGGTTGCCGACATAAATCCCTGCTGTGGTGTTTGGGTTTGGCCCAAATGTAACCAGAGATAATCAAAAAAGCAATTTTATCTTCATACTATGTGTCGATTTTTCAGTATAATATGATTCTTTCTGTCATATTATTTGGCATAATACTGCGACTTTCGAACTGAAATATCAATATGTTCCGTGGATTGAAACCCTTCTGCATCATCAGCAAAACGAAATCCCCTATTCAAGTCCATCTAAATCAACGCAATAAAAAAGGCGACCTGTTGTTTGGCCCCCCTCCTGCAAGAGGATTCATTTACTCAATACTCACGATGTGAACCTCGTAGAACAGCTTGCTCACAAGATTGAGTATCCCTTCATGCACGTACGTCGTATCAGTAATGTCTCCCAGATGATACCGATTAGCCCACTCATCGTGATAATACCAGACACGATAAGTCGCAGCAATGGGACAGCCTTGGATTGATTCCGTCACCGGATCCCAACTGATGCGGATTGCAGTGCCTTCCGGTTGCAGAACAATGTCCGGCGCCGGCACAGTGATCGTCCGCTCAGCCACTAAGGGCAGAGATAACAGATTGTTCTGTGCATTTATGGCATCTGTAAGGATTTGGAGCGTATCACGATATATCCCATACGAAGTCTCCGTAAATGAAACAGAGAGACTACAGGAATCTGTTGTCAAGGGGGGCAAGATCCGCTCCGTCAGGCACTCATTCTCAAGACTGAAATGATCGCCGAACACCAATGCCGGAGCAGCGACTATGATCGGGGCGTACCCCGGATTGCTGAGCTGTATCGTTAACTCGGCATTGTCCGGACATTCCAGGCTGCCTGCATTCCAGAAGTAGATTGGATCTCCCGGCAATTCCACGAGCTTGATTTGCAGATAACCCAGTACAGAAATAATGGAAAAATCGCCCGGAGAAATCGCGGAGATCTGCATATCTTCCGTTCGCACTCTGATCCTGCAATGTTCAGAGAGCGGATCCCCCACGACAACCATCTCCTGACCGTCGTCAGCCAAGCCACCAGCCAATACATCCCACTCACCATGCGGATAATCACGGTTTACGTCAATCCAAACCCCCGCTTCATAACCGTCTCCCGTCCATTGGACGAGATTCGGAATCCGGTAATCCCACAATTCGCCTCCCACGGGAGTCAGCAGGCGCGGTGTGTTCTCGGTATGCGCCATAACCACGGGCGTCAAATCCGATTCATGCCCGAATTGATCACTGGCCGATAGAGCAAAATAATAATCCTGATCATAGAGTAAATCCAAGATGGCAGCTCTGTCGGTAAGCTGCCAGCAGAGATTGGCAAGCTCATCCGCAGTGATGCAGGGTGACTGTGTGCTGATTCCGGAAGCCGTATCATAGTATATTCGATAACTCTCGAAATACGGATCACCACCCCTATTCCAAAGGAGATAGGCGCGATTTTCAATAACTCGATCGACTCGAAAATTCGTAGGAGCTGTTGAAAGTCCTTCATCAATAAATACAGATATTGTGTCAAGCGAAGCCCGCAGGTTTTCCACCATCGGGTGGTAATAGTCCACGATTGTCTCAAAATTCCGCCAGCTTACCGGGAAACCCGCTCCCGAGTAGAAATTATATTCAGTGGAATCCTCAATACAATTCGGCAATTCGTCGCACTCGATATGAATCAGCCATTCATGATCCGTACACATATTCATTTCATCTTCGCGATAGCGCAGTTGATTGCTTTGTGAATAACCCACCAAATCGCGGGGATTCGGAATCGGATGCGGATTATGATCTTCATCGTACACAATGAGCGGTGTTTCAGACCAGGTTCCGTAAAACTCCGGCAGCGTCACCGGATGGCTGTTGCCTATTACATTTTCCGGCTGCACAATCCATTCCGTGCGATCAATCAAACCTCCCAACACACCCGACCAATCGAAGATCGGCAGGCTATAGCGACGGTCAACATAGCCTGCTGTTACAATGGCGGACGAGAAATTACGATTGCGAGTGTCATAGCTGTGAACTTGGATCATAAGCGGATTCACGCCGGGAACTTCATCGATAAAATAGTCCGTCGTGGCTTCATGAGCCATTTGGAAAACATGACGTTCGTTGCGCGACGGATCGCTGAGTGAAGCGGCATTTGTATAGATAACTCCACTCCATAATACCTCGCGCCCCGCCGTCGTGAAAAATAATTGTCCGGCACCCAGCGTCAAAAACATATCGATCGCAGTATACGGAGCGATGTAATCGTCATTCGGATGAACCACTTGCACCGTAATGCGCGGGTAAACCGGATTCACCGCGTAGACATATACTCCCCAGCTATGATTGAATGATCCGATTTCATCATCCAGGATGTTCTCGACAACGTTGAAATCAAAGTAGTTCGCATCCAATTGTTCACGAAGCAGATAGAATTCCGTTGAAAGTTCATCATCCTGCAAGTGAACCAACTCATAGGGAAAATCGCTAAGTTCGTTCTCGAGCATGCTGTCCGCCGATTCCCATTCATGGTGTATCAGCAGATCGAAGAGTGTGCGCCATGTCGCTAAGAGTTGATCTCCCTCGATACCGAGCGGTATATCCTGATAATTGCCGAAACCCGCCGATTGAATGTCTAATGGATTATATATATTGTAATTAACCCTCGCGATTCCTTCCGTCATGTGGGAAATCAGGTTTTCGTAGGCGCATCCCTGACAAGTATCGGCAAGAAAACCGCGCAGGCTCCCCTGCTCAAAAATGATTTCAGATCTTGTCGCTGAGCATAAAAGCAGCAGGCTGAGGAGGGATGAGAGGGGAAATATCTTGGTGGAGCAGGTCATGGGGGTAGTGGGGGTTTGTTTTATTTAAGTTAAGCTCCTATTCTGCCATTGTCAACCAATTTGGGATAGAACTTAACATTAAGAACGTAGCTTAAGATAAGATTCCGGGTGAGGTTGCGCACCTTAAAGGACTCGACTCGGGATAATTTCTGTGCTTAGATAAGGCTCGGCGAGTCTCAGTACCGATTCCCCGATGGATATTTTACACACGCTCTAAGAAAAACCCAAATTTACGAAATAGAGAACCGTTGCGAAGTTCATAAAATCATAGTACATTAGGACAATGAATACATCCGCCGACCATATTCAAGCCGTGCTGGAATCTATCAATGAAGGCGTTTTCACAGTTGACAAGAACTGGAAGATAACTTACATGAATCCGGCGGCGCGCGAAATGACAGGCTTTCAGATGAATGAATCCATCGGCAAATTCTGTCAAGGGCTGCTGCATACAAATCGCTGCGGCGAGAATTGTCCCTTACTGCAGACTTTGCAGGAAGATCGAGCGCTGCGGGATATGCCGGTTACCATTACGCGCCGGGACGGACATACACTGCCGGTGCTGGTCAATACGGCTGTTCTGAAGGATAGTGACGGCGACACCACAGGTGGAGTCGTAGTATTTCGGGTCGCGGGCGGCCATTATCTGAACGCGGATGAATTTTCGACGGAAGATCAATTCGAGGGAATTTACGGCCGTGATCGCAGCATGGTCGAACTCTATGAGATGATTCAGCAGGTCGCGCCTTTGTCGATCACGGTCCTAATTACAGGCGAAAGCGGCACCGGCAAAGAACTCGTGGCTAATGCGATTGTAGCGCAGAGTGAACAACGCAACGGGCCGTTTGTCAAGGTCAACTGCTCTGTGCTCTCGGAAAGCCTCTTGGAGAGCGAGCTTTTCGGTCATGCGAAGGGTGCTTTCACAGGAGCGATTGCGGATCATGCCGGTCGTTTTGAGCGCGCCCACGGAGGGACCATTTTTCTCGATGAGATCGGCGAGGCATCGTTGAATGTGCAATTAAAGCTGTTGAGGGTTATTCAGGAGGGGGAATATGAGCGTGTGGGCGATACACAAACGCGCAAAACAGATGCACGGGTTCTGGCCGCCACGAATCAGGACTTCAAAAAGTTGATTAAGGAGGGGCGCTTCAGAGAGGATCTTTATTATCGCCTGTCCGCGGTACGTTTAGAGTTACCTCCCCTGCGAAATCGCGGAGGAGACATTTTGTTGCTGACGCAACTTTTCATTGAAAAAGCCAAGCTAAAAACCGGTTATTCCGAAGCAAGCCTGTCTGATGACGCCTATGACCGATTGATTAATTACAGTTGGCCCGGAAATGTTCGCGAACTTGAGAATGCCATTGAGTATTCCCTTATTCGCGCGCGGGGAGGTCTGGTAACAGCCGGTCATCTTCCGCGGGAAATCCAAGACAGCACATTAATTACGAAGAGCTCTGATGTTTCAAACCTGTCTGAGGAATCCCGGTTATTGAAAGCTTTGCAGGATGCAAACTGGAATCGATCTCGGGCCAGCCAGTTGCTGGGAGTAAGTCGGACGACTCTATGGCGTTTGATGAAAAAACACCAATTTAAGTGGACGTAGTATTGTTTCATTTTGTTACATATGAAACGTAATGTTTCTCTCTAATTAAATACCTGTTTATCAGGTATTTTTAATGACTATTTACGGATGCATAGCAAACGATTGAAACATTATATTTCGTTCTTTGCATTTAAGTTATTGTTTTTTAGTGTGGCCTGTACTTTGCAATGTGAACTTTTTAACAAATAGGTGATGCCATGTCCGAAATGATCGGCAATTTCTTTTTCCTGAATCACAGCTTCAAACTTGCTGTCCCTATACTTGAAAAGGTCATCGCTGAACACCCCACTCATCCCAAAGCACGCAAGAAGCTGGTGATTGCTTATGTCGAAACCGGCAGACTGCGCGATGCTTATGCGCTGTACAGCGACATCATCGCCGAAGATCCGTCGATTATCACTTCGACCAATCCGGATGAAGAAGACTGTCCCTGCCCGGTTCTTATCGAAAATATTCTCGAAAGCGGACGGACTTTTGATGACCCGGCTAATCGCTGTCTTGTACTGGCGATCTATTCGTCTTACTGTTGCCTCGCAGATGCGCTCGTCTACTTCACACGCTATCTGCAGTCCTATCCCAACGACCAACGGGCAACAGCGGTTATTCAGCAATTAACAAAAGCAGGCGTTAATCATGCAATCCCACAATCTGAATAGCACTCTGATCCTGATTCTGCTCTGTGCTGCAGCTCTGTTCTGGAGTTGCTCAAAGGATGACAGCAGCACCAATCCTGTTGGTCCGGATCCAACTGAAGAGCTGACGGCAGATTGTATCGGCTGCCATACGAATGAAGCGATGCTAAGAGCAACCGCGATTCCCGATGAAGAGCCTTCCGGCGATCCGTCGGGAGAAGGCTGAGGCGGCGATGTCCCTCCGTTGGAGGGATGGGAAAAAGTGATTATGACCGGTTCGGGCTATGAAGCCTTTATCAGCGGCGCGCACGCTTTTGAATGTACCTGGTGCCACGGCGGCCGCAATGAAAAACTGCTCAAGGACGATGCGCACGTCGGTCTCATTGCTGATCCCTCGGAAGGCTTGGATAACAAATGCGCAGGCTGTCACGCGGACATCGCGGAGCACTATGCAACCAGTCTGCATGCCACACTGAACGGCGAGCACTATCTCTTCGAGAAAAGAACCGGATTCGCGTTCGAATTGCATCCTACGATCGAAGAAGAATACAACAATGAATGCAATAAATGTCATGCAAGCTGCGGTTCCTGTCATATCAGCAGACCCAAATCGGTGGGCGGCGGCTTTGTTCAAAGCCACAACTTCAAGCGAGTCCCGGATCTGACCAACCAATGCACCGCCTGCCACGGCAGCCGCGTCGGGGATGAATACACCGGCAAGAATGAAGGATTTGCCGCCGATGTTCACTACGTTCCCGCCGCGATGCACTGCCGGAATTGTCACACCGGAGCGGAAATGCACGGCGACGGCACCCTGTATAATTACCGCTATGAGGTTGCCAGCGCTCCCGCTTGCGAAAACTGCCATGAGCTAAATACCGCCGAGAATCTTTGGCATGCCACACACGGCGACAACTTCGCCTGTCAAGTCTGCCACGCTCAGGAATACAAAAACTGCAACGCCTGCCACGTCGGTCAAGGCATTACAGGCTCATCCTATCTGGCTTTCAAGGTCGGGAAAAACCCAATACCTGATTTGAAGAGCTATGAGTATGCCGTCTTGAGGCATATTCCCATCGCAGAAGATACCTATAGTCCATGGGAGGAAACCACGATGCCTTATTATGCGTCCGAACCTTCATGGAAATATGCGACTCCGCATAATATCCGCCGCTGGACAGCGCGCACAGATACCAGCGGAGGGCAGTCCTGCGGTTATGCCTGCCATAATACACCGGATGACGTCAGCGGCTTCTTCCTGCGGCAGGCGGATTTAAACGCGATGACTTCAGAAGTCGAGCGTCAGGCAAATCAACACTTGATCGTTCCCGATGGACCGCCAACTAATTGGTAAATAAATAAGAATAACTCAAAGTCAATTAAGACAACAACCCTGAATTCTGAAGGAGTACTAATGAATTCCCTGTATCGCTTCACGATCGCAACTATTCTCGCATTAAGCTTGACTTTCCTCATCGGCTGCTCCAGCGATGATGACGACAATCCGACCGGACCGTCTACGACAAATTCCTTTACTGAAGCCGCAGAGATCGGCGACGCCTACCTCACCGCCGGGACAAAGAATATTACTGCCGCCGATTTGTACGCGGATATTCAGGCTGGAACCAACCTGTTCATGATCGACTTCCGCAGTGCGGATCACTTCGCGAATCGTGGACATATTGAAGGCGCAGTTAACTGGACTATCGGCAGTCTTCCAGATAACGTGGGCCAGATTCCCAGCGGCGCCAAAGTTATCTGTATCTGCTACAGCGGGCAAACCGCCAGCCACGCCACCGCTTACTTAAACATGATGGACTACAATGCCTATAACCTGAAGTGGGGCATGTGCGGTTGGACAACAGATGAAACAGTGAATCCTCCCACTTCCGCATGGTACGGTTTAGTCCCAGGCGGTCAAGCCACAGAGCCGACAGCGCACTCATTGACGACCGAATACGAATTCCCATCTTTGGACTGCGAAGCAGTGGAAGTTTGTGTTCATGACAACTGCAACGCTTTCTTTGACAGCGGTTTGAAATACATCTCCGCTGCCGACCTCTATCTCAACCTGAATGACGGCGATACGAGTAATGATCCCTTCCTGCTGAGCTACTGGAATGAAACGAGCTACAATGGAGGTCACATCCCAGGATCCTTCCGCTTCGAACCGGGCAGCCTTGGACCGGATGAACTGCTGGAGTATGTCCCGACCAATAAACAAATCGTTGTTTGGTGCTACACGGGTCAGACATCCGCTCAAGTCAGCACCTACCTTAATATGCTTGGTTACAATGCATATTCTCTTTCCTTTGGAATGAATGCGATCAATCCCGCCCTCTGCGGCACCAGCATCTTCCATGCACCAACTACTGATTATCCGGTTGTAATGGGTACTGCTGCCTAATCGATAGTCAATCCATTTGAAGAGGGCTCAATTCGAGCCCTCTTTTATGTTATAACAGGATAAAAGGACTTGATTATCTTTTATGACATGTCTATATTATTGCTT
Source organism: bacterium (assembly GCA_018814465.1). Taxonomy (GTDB): domain Bacteria; phylum Electryoneota; class RPQS01; order RPQS01; family RPQS01; genus JAHIZR01. The sequence goes on from JAHIZR010000079.1 coordinate 14,183, forward strand.
GATGATTCGAATCCGAATTAGTTCTCATTCTATATAACTGTATTAACAATTAATTAGACTATGACGCTATTTCCGACACCCATGACGCGCCTGACTGCTGATACAAGAGTTCAGGATTTAATCGAGGCTTATCCTTTTCTGATTGAAGAACTGGGGAACTTCAATCCACATTACAAAGCCCTGCACGATCCGGCGATGCGCGAGATGATGGCGAAACATGCTACACTGGGAATCGCCGCTGAACGCGGCGGCGTCAAGCTCAATGACCTGATGAATTTCGTGGCGAATACCATTCAGCGGCAAACGGGACATACGTTGTTGATTGACGGTCCGCTGCAAATCGAAGTCGATCAGGAGCGGCTGAATGCTTATCGTGAGATCATGACCAAGCTTCATTCCGGCGGCGATATCAAGGAAGCGGAACAGCAGTTCGCACAGCTTGTCAAGAGCGCGGCCCCCGGAGAAATCGCTGAGATGGAACAGCACTTGATCCGGGAAGGCATGCCCGTCTCGGAGATTAAGCGCATGTGCGACGCTCATCTTCAGGTTGTTAATCCGTCACTGAAGAAAATCGAATTCGATCTTCCCCCCGGACATCCTATCGATACTTTTCAGACTGAAAACCGCCTTATCGGCGATCTTGTGGCGCGGCTGCATTTGATTCTCGAACATACGGGCGGCAAACCTGATCCCCGACTGCATGCCGAAGGCTGGAAAGAACTCACGACCTACGTGATCAAGCTGGGCGAGATCAATAAACACTACCTGCGCAAAGAACATCAGCTTTTCTCGTTTCTAGAAAGAAAAGGCTTCACCGGCCCTTCGCAGGTGATGTGGGCGGTTCATGATGATATCCGCGCGCAATTGAAGCAAGTGACTCAAGCCTGCCAAAGCGGCGATTCACCAAGTGTTTCGCAGGCGCTGCCGACCTTGCTTGCTGCCGTCAAGAGCATGATTCAGAAAGAGGAGTCCATTCTCTTCCCCACAGCACTTCAATTGCTGGATGATTCAGATTGGGCTGT
>JAHIZR010000080.1 GCA_018814465.1 bacterium
CGGTGAGCGTAGATTTAGAATTCAATTTGACAAAGGACGGCGCGGTAAACTTGATCTGACCATGCGCAATTTCCTTCCCGGTAATAGAGGCGTTGACGAAGTTCATGGCGGGCGAGCCGATGAAGCCGCCGACAAAGCGGTTCAGAGGCCGCTTATAGACATTCAGCGGCGTGTCAATCTGCTGAATGAAACCGTCCTTTAAAACGACGATGCGCTGGCCGAGGGTCATGGCTTCGACCTGATCATGCGTGACGTAGACCATCGCCGTGCCGAGTCGCTTGTGCAGGCGGGACAGTTCGGTGCGGGTGTGCGCGCGGAGTTTTGCGTCAAGGTTGGAGAGCGGCTCATCGAAGAGGAAGACACTGGGCTTGCGCACGACGGCGCGGCCCAGGGCGACGCGCTGCCGCTGACCGCCGGAGAGTTGACGCGGTTTGCGGTGAAGAAGATCCGACAATCCAAAAAAGTCGGCGGCTTCGCGCACGCGCTCATCGATGTCCGGCTTGGGAGTCTTGCGCATCTTCAGACCGAAAGCCATGTTGTCATAGACGGTCAGGTGCGGATAAAGCGCGTAGCTTTGGAAGACCATCGCGATGTCGCGGTCGCGAGCGGGGACGTCGTTGACGCGGCGATTGCCGATAAAGACGTCGCCCGAAGTGGGAGTTTCGAGTCCGGCGATGGTGCGCAGGATGGTCGACTTGCCGCAGCCGGAGGGACCGACGAGCACGACGAATTCGCCTTCTTCCACGCGGAAGTTCACATCGGTCAGAACGATGGTCTCGTCAAAACTTTTGTGAATTTTTTTGAGTTCGATACTTGCCATGAAGGGGTATGGTTTGGTTCCGGGCACCCGGGGACGGGAGCCTCGGCGAGTCTAAAGGGGTATTTGGTTCCGGGCACCCGGGAACGGGAGCCTCTGTGGAATCTGTTCCGGCCGGGATGCGCACTGATACGAACTCTTTTGTAAGAGACTCTCTGTGCTTAGCCCGGCTCGGCGAAAACAATGGACTTCGGGATTCCGGATGGTCCGCTTTTGAAGACTACAGCGGATTTCCGGAATGACAGTACTCTCGTAGCCGATTGACGCGTCTTATTGAAGCGCGGGAACTGATAGGATATCGTAGATATTGGGTTGATTATCTTTATTGCCGCCGCCGGCCCATTGCTCGGCGACAGCCTTGACGGCGCGAAATTCACCCATACCCGCGCCGCCGTGATCGTCCTGCGCGCCGACTAATATTGTCCAGCGCCAGTTGTCATTGCGTTCGGGGAAATATTTTTTCGGCAGGCTGAAGGAAACTGTGTTGCTCGTGGTATCGCCGAAGGCTTCCGACTGTGACGCGGGAATGAACTGCGCGAGGATCTTGCTGCTGTCATCCTCGATGCGGAAGCCGCCGCCGATTAGAATTAATCTGGAGAAGGCGTTATTTTTGTCGAATACAAAACCTGAATTATTATCGACAGCAGTGCGAGTGCCGGAACCGTCATGCAGGCAGAGCGCCGCATAGGTCAGTTGGAAGCCGTATTCGGGATGCCAGCCGGGCTGGATGAGTTTGCGGAAGATCATTTCGAAGAAATAATGCTCTTTATCTTCAGCGACCCGGAAGCTCACGATATCGAGAATACCGGGCAGAAAATGTTCATCCTGCGGATAGACATAGCCTCCGAAGCCGGTGTCATCTGCGGCAGGATCGGAAACCGACCAAAGCGTTGCCGAAGCGGAGTTTTCAGTTAGTACGTCTTTTGCGGTCAGGACATCCCAATCAGGATCTTTAAGGGAGGCAAAGTCCTCGCGGGTGATGGGCGGCGCGAAGTGAATATCCCGCGGGCCTTTGTCATAGGGCCAACCGGTCATATGAACTTTAGCGGTCGGCGTACCGGCGGCATATGCGGTGGAGTCGGCGGCCCGGTAGACAAACTGCATCTCCTCATCGACATTGATATAACCGGTGATTCCGCGCAGTTCATGAAAGAGTTTCAGACCGATGGGATGAATAGGTTTTTCTTCGGGCAGAACAGTGACGGCGAGCGAGTCACCATAGTTGGTTATGGTCAGGAAGAGGGGAATTCCTTCAAGATGAATGCGCGCGCTTGTCGTGCCCCACGCTTCGGGGATGCGCGGATCAATCAGCCAGAAAGGCTCCAGTCTTCCCTTGACAAAGACCGGTCGGATCCCCAGAAAATCCTGATAGGTTGTGCGCAGGAACTCGGCGAGACTCCAAGCTTGAGTAGTGGTGCCGGAAAGATTCGGTGCTTTGTTGCCTTTGCGGATTTTTGCGTCCAGCAACTCCGGCAGTGAACCGACCAGTCCGCGTTCCTGCATGAGGCGGGCTTCATAGTCGGCAAGCTGTAACGCCAGATCAGCGCGGCCTTCCATTCGTAGAGCGGATTTCGCCGCTCCCGACTGCCAGACCCAAACGATCCCCTGATGATAGGCATCGTCTTTGGGATAGTACGGGTCCATGTGATAAGGATGGAAAGCCGTATCGCGCGGACTCAGGGACATAATGCCCTGCGGCAGGATCAGTTCGCGGGAAACATAGCGGACAATTTCGGATTGAATCGTCGGCGGAATCAGGGGAGTATAGGGAACGGTCAGCGCGTAAAGCTGGTTGGGCCGGGTGACGGTATCGGGCTTGCTGTCGGGCTGAATCCGGTCCCATAGGTGATTGCCTTCGGGAGCAAGGAAGTATGTGAGCAGATTGCGGTGAATGGATTCATGCGTTTTGCGCCATTTTACGCGAAGATCATTGGGAACGATGCCGGGCCACGCGGCCGCCATGCGATCAGCGAGATCAAGCGAAGTTGCATGAAGCGCGGTGATGTCAATGGCGCGGTTGCCGCGGGGCGTGACGACGCCATCGGGCGCGACCGCATCCATCCAAGTATCTTCGTTGGGATGATGCAGGAAGCCAAGCGAATCCGATTTCCGCAGCGCGCCTTCCAGCGCGATACGCACGGCGCCGCTGTCTTTGATCATTTCATTCCAGAAGTTGAAATCTCTGGAATAGAGACCGTATTCATAGAGTTCGCGAATCCACCATGGCGTGCCGTCGGCGGTATTATAGACGATTTCGCCGGGGCGGGCGCGATTGGGAACGCGGCCGTAGGTGGGACTGTCGGGATCGCGGTCAATCCAATCGGCAAAGCGGGTCAGGATTTTACGGGCGGCGTCAGTATGACCGGTGACCAGCAGACCGGGCAATGAAATAAAAGTGTCTCTCCCCCACCCTTCATTGAACCACGGTATCCCGGCATAGAGCAGGGAATCGTCTTCGGCGAGCAGGAAGAGCAGTTGGAGATTCGCCCAAGCAACGGCGCGGCTGTAGGTTGTATCAGCACAGGAGAAGTAGCTGTTGTGCAGCTCATCAATCAGCTCGGCGCGCAGCAAGAACGGCAAGTCCGCGGGCTTTTGCTGAATCCAGTGTTCACCCTCGATGCGGACACCGGACTCGCTCAGATAGTAAAGCGTGTCCCGTCGCGCGGCGAAGCAGAGCTTAACCTCCTGGCGCGGAGTCGTATCCCAGATCCAAGTCATATCGGCGGGAGTAACGCGGCACCA
>JAHIZR010000081.1 GCA_018814465.1 bacterium
ATCGATCGACCGCTGAAAGATTTTATGCTTGTCCCAGAATTCGAGCAGTTCGTGATCGATCTTGGGCAGGTCTAATTTATTGGGGATGGGGGATAGCATCAATCGTATTTAGGAATAATAGGTTCTAAGTTGCTGATTATGACTTGAGATTCTTCGCGAGCGAATTTCCACAAATCTTCGGGATTAAGTTGAGACTCTGCTGACAGAATTAAGTTGTCGAAACCGAGGTAACGCCTCCACTCAATTCCGGGGATCGTTGCGCGCTTGGCTTCGGTTACGACTTCGGCCAATCTGCGTATATGGAAGACGATGTATGCCATACTGGTTACTTTCTCTTCACGAGTTCGGAATTCTTCGAATGTGAAGCCATCCGTGAACCTCCGTGCTCCACGAGCGAAATCCAACATATCGAGCAGCCGCGCATCGTCTTTTGTATATCGCATGTCCCCGCGAAGTGTGAGCGCTTGCCGAATATAGTTCGGGCTTTTTTCGACTGCACTCTTATCGATCAGATCGGTTTTTCGTCCAAAGATTTCCGCCAGTTCTTTCTCTGCGTCGCACCAATTCAGAAGCGTTATCGGCGAATCCTCCGCGAATCTTGCCAATACATCCACATCACTATCCGGTCGAAAATCATCCCGAATCACCGACCCGCAGAACTCAAACTCCGTAATTCCCCATTTTTCGCAGAAGGCGTTAATGGCGGTTTGATTAATCGCTATTTGTAGAGGCATAAAGAAATGAGACTCGTCACTCTAAGTCCGGGTCGAGTTGTCTCGCTCTTTTATAGGCTTGCGTCGCTTCACCACTACGCTCAAGCTCCTCCAGCATTATTCCTTTGAAATACCACGATAATGCATCGTCTGGATTCAACTGTATCGCCTTTTCAAGGGTTTGAAGGGCTTCACTATAGCGCCCAAGCTCGCCCAGCGATACTCCTTTTCCAAGCCAAGCTTGAGCGTCATTCGGCTTAATTTGGATTAGCTTTTCGAAGGCCTGAAGTGCTTCACTGTTCCGCCCTAGCGCGCTCAGCACCACCCCTCTATTGTAAGACGCTTCGATATAGTCTGGTTTTAATTGAATGGCCTTCTCATAAGCTTGAAGGGCTTCACTATTGCGCCCAAGCTCCTCCAGCACTTTGCCTTTGTTATTCCAGGCTTCGGCATAGTCCGACCTCAGTTGGATTGCCCGTTCATAAGCTCGAAGTGCTTCACTATTGTGCCCCAGCGCACTCAGCATCACCCCTCTATTGTACGACGCTTCGATATTGTCTGGTTTTAATTGAATGGCTTTCTCAAATGCTTGAAGGGCTTCACTATTGCGCCCAAGCTCATACAGCACTCTGCCTTTGTTATTCCAGGCTTCGGCATAGTCCGACTTCAGTTGGATTGCCCGATCATAAGCTCGAAGTGCTTCACTATTGAGCCCAAGGTCGCTTAGTGCCCCCCCTTTGCTATACCACGCCTCAGCAAAGTCTGGCTGTAGTTGGATAGCTCGCTCATAGACCTGGAGCTCCTCTTTTGAACGCCCAAGTTCCCCGAGTGTCACCCCTTTGTTATACCAAGCATTGGCAAAGTCCGGCTGAAGTTGGATAGCCGTTTCATACGCCTGTATTGCTTCACTGTAGCGCCTAAGTCCGCTCAGTACAATCCCTATATTATACCACGCTACAGCAACGTCGGGCTCTAACTGGATTAGCTTTTCATAGGCTTGAAGAGCTTCACTATCTAACCCAAGCTCGATACTGCAATTTCCAATGTAGAAGTAAGCATCTGCGAAGTCAGGTTTGATTCTGACTGCTTGCCGAAACTTGCTGAGGGCTTTCTCATATTCCTCAGCCCAGAGAAGATTAAGCCCCGCTTGATATAGACTTTGAGCAATATCGAGCTTTGGAATGGGTTCAGAAAGAATCTGTGCGGGTGCTGAACGCACTACTGAACCTACAAGATTGCTGACTCGCTCGCTCGGAATCGCGAAATTGAGATTTTGACCTTCTACGAATGTTCCTACTGCAACCCCAATGACATTTCCCTTAAGATCAATGATGGGGCCACCACTGGAGCCGGGGGAGATAGGGGCAGTGATTTGGATGATGTCTCCGAAACTATCAATATTTCTAACAGCTGAAACAATCCCATCAGAGACAGTTAACTCCAAACCCAATGGGCAACCAATGACTAAAATGCTTTCGGCTGTTCGTGGCAAGACATTGTTAACCGACAAAACTCGGACTTTTTCCGTGGGTATATCTACAGCCAACACCGCGAGGTCGCCATCCATGTCGTCGGCAAGAATTGAAGTGACAGGATACAGCTTGCCATCGGACGTTTTTACGTCAAGACTACTGGCCCCTTCGATGACATGGTGGTTAGTAATGACATCACCCTTATCATTCACAAAAAAACCGCTACCTTGAGCAATCTCGCTACCCGTTTCATCATAAGTAAAGATGACCACCACAGAAGGCGAGATTCGCTCGACGATGTCCGGTAAGCTCTCTTGAGCGAAGACAGACAGAGTGAACGAAAAACAGATTAGAAAGAACAAGGGTTGAATCATGGCGTGGCGCAGTTTCATAAATTCTCCCGCTTGATTATTGGTACCGGCTACACAACTGATGTAGAACCCAACAAATGTTATGTGCTAATTGAGCGTGAAACTGTATTACACGTATAATACTGCTGAGCAGTGTTAAGTATTTCTGAACGACAGATTAGATTGCTGCTACGCCCGATCTCGCAACGCTCATTCAGACCAACCCTGCGTCCGATGATCTCCGAAAGTTCCTCGAGAGCATCCCACTTTTCCTCAAGTTTCCAGTCTGCATTGTGAGAGAATTCTACCAGCACGTCCACATCGCTGTCGGGACCGAAGTCGTCGCGAAGGATAGAGCCGAAGAAGGAAAACTCGATGATCTTCCACCTTTTGCAGAAGGCTTCGATTTTCGTTCGGTCGATGTTGATGGGAAGCTTCATGGTTTTTTGTTGCAACACGCGGGAGCGTGTTGCCTAGTATTTTAGTTTGTTGTCCGACAGTCGGAGACTGTCAATAGTAGTTAGTAGCTCGGCCTGCATGGGCGCATGCAATGCGCCCCTACCGAAAGCTAAAACGATGAACGAAGCTCCGGGCACCCGGGGACGGGCGCCTCGGCGGAGGTTTAAGCCCAGCAAGCTGGGCGCTACAAAAAATTAAATCGTCGCGATGAGACCCTTCATGATGCGGGTCATTTTGGGTTCGGCTGCGGCGGCGTTATGAAGAATCTCCTTGATGTTGGCGGGCTTCAGGCAGTCGGCGAAGCCTTCATCGGTGACGATGGACATGCCGAAGGATTCCAGGCCGCAATGATTGGCGACGAGAATCTCCGGAACCGTAGACATACCGACGACGTCCGCGCCCAGCGTGCGGCACATGCGGTATTCGGCACGGGTTTCCAGATTGGGACCGGTCACGGCGAGAAAAGTTCCGCGGTGAACCTTGATGTTTTCGCGCATGGCGACCTGTTCCGCGATCTCGATCAGACGATGGCTGTAGGGCTCACTCATATCGGGGAAGCGGGGGCCGAGCTCGTTGTCGTTGACCCCGATCAGGGGATTATTGCCAAGCAGGTTGATATGATCTTCGATGATCATCAGGTCGCCGGCTTTATAGAGCGGGTTGACGCAGCCGCAAGCATTGGAAATCAAGAGGACCTGCACGCCCAGCGCTTTCATGACGCGCACGGGATAGGTGATCTCCTTCATGGAGTAGCCTTCATAGTAATGAAAGCGTCCCTGCATGGCCACTACCGGCTTCCCGGCAAGCGTTCCCGCATGCAGAATCCCGGCATGTCCCTCAACGGTCGAGTAGACGAAGTGGGGAATTTCCTGATAGGGGATCGTGATATGAGCATCAATCTCCTTGGCGAGGCCGCCGAGGCCGGTGCCGAGGATGATGCCGATCCGGGGAGGAGTCTTGAGTCGCGGTTCCAGCGCCGCGACGGTTTCCGCGATTTGTGCTTTAAGATTCGTCATCAGGCAGATCCGGAGATTCCTTTTCAATCAATTCCAATAAGTCGGTTTGGGATTTCAGCAAAAAGCGCAGCCGCTTCACATAGGCATCGCGGTGAATTTGCAGTTCACGGAATTCCTCGCGAATCTTCCGCACGTCCTGTTCCGTCCGAAGCTTTATCTCTTCGGCTTTCAGATTGGCTTCACGGAGGACGTTTTGCCGCTCTTTTTCAATTTGTTCCTGCGACTGCCGCAGCGAGTCCTGCGAGGAGACCATCGCATCGCGCATGCCCTGTTCGAGTTCGCGAAAAGCTTTAATCTGGGCAGCGTTGATGTGTGCCTGTTCGGTCAGGGTCGCGCATTCCTTTTGCAGGTCGGCGAGCTCTTCGGCGACCCGTTCGAGGAACGCGCGCACTTCGGCGGGATCATAGCCGCGCATGGTTTTGGAAAACTCATGCTTGGAGATATCAAGCGGAGACAGACTCATAAATCAAGCCTTTCGGGAACCCCAGAGAATGGTTCCCAGTCGAATCTCGGTGGCGCCCTCCGCGATGGCGATTTCAAAATCATTACTCATACCCATCGAAAGCGTGCTCCATTGTTCGGAGTTCAATTCGGCACCGATGGTTTCAAACAGTGAGCGAAGCTGGACGAAGCTTTGGCGAATCCTCTCCGGGTCATCTACATTGGGTCCGACCGTCATTAAACCAGCTACTTCCAGATTAGGTAACTCTTTGATATTCATGACGGTAGTAAGCACATCAGATTCATCTAAGCCGAACTTCTGAGGCTCCCCTGAGGTATTGACTTCAAGCAGGATGCGCAATGTTTTTCCGGCTTCGAGAGCGGCCTGGCTAATTTTTTCTGCCAATTTGACAGAATCCACGCTGTCAATGGAATCGAAAAGCGGGATTGCCTTGCGAACCTTATTGGTTTGCAAATGGCCAATCATATGCAGTTTGACATCCGGAAAGGATTCATGGAGCCACCCATCTTCATATTTTTCAATCGCTTCTTGAATCTTGTTCTCCCCGATTGAGGTGAAGGAAAGGGCACAAGCTTTGCGTACCAATTCACGGGGGAATGTTTTCGTTACCGCAACAATGCGAATTGAAGCTGGATCTCGATTCAACCGAATACAGGTCGCCTCAATCCGGTCTCTGACCTGTTGAACCCGTGAGTCAATGTCGGTTCTGATTGAAGAATCCATGAGAGGTTCGTGAACAATCAAAAAATATACGAGTTTAAGAGCGAAATGGCAAGTGATTCGAGTCAGCTTCCATTATTTCTAAGAGTATGTATATTAAATTAATATATGAACTCAATTCTCAGAATGACGAGGAACTTTGTAGGATTTGCTGATCAAATCAAGCGGGCTTATTCCCCTTTGCCAACGTACTTCGTTGGTCTTGAATAATATGAGTTTCTGAACAGATTGAGTTGATTTTTGTCTCATTATTCTTTAACTTGACACTGGAAATCTAAGCTTTGAATCCTATAGCCAGAATTCTATCGCTAATTAAAAAAATAACAGACGGTTGGAGAATCTGCGGGCTTCAACCGGGACTCCATAATTCAGCCCATTTGGACCCTATGAAGCCTCTGCGGTACTCTCTCTATGCACTAATCCTTGGAAGTCTCCTACTTTCTGTAGGATGTACTTCCATGTCGAAGCAGGCCCGCCTCACGACCACCGACAGTGAATCCTCCTGGGCAGCTCTCTCTGCTAAGGATCCGACTACCCTGAGTGATCGCGAGAAGTGGAGCCTTGCCCGCAAGGCTTTCAGTCGCGCTGAAGCGGCGCGGGAGCGGGGCGAAAATGAACCAGCGGCACGGTATTATGAGATTGCTTTGGAGCTGTTGGGGAGTCTTGATCTCGCTTCGATTGATCTGGAAACGCAGCGAGTGTTAAGCTTCAATCGAAAAGTGCTCAGGAGCTATGACGAGTTCGTCGCTTCGATCAAGAGCCTGCCGCCGAACGCAGGATTAACCGCAGTGCTGGAAGCCGGCGCATCGGACGATGAAGAACCGGGCATTGAGATCGAGCCACTCAATCCGGCTGATGAGGTAGATACCACACCGGTTTTAATTCTGAATCATGATCCCTTGCCCGGCGTGCCGAAGGATATGAATTCCCGCGTGAAGAGTCATATCGAATTCTTCACGGGCAAGGGAAGATCAGTAATGATGCGATGGATGGAGCGTTCCGCCGAAATTTTTCCCAGACTGCGTCCAATCCTGCGGGAAGAGGGAGTCCCTGAGGAGGTCATGTATCTGGCCATGATTGAATCCGGATTAAACCTTGAAGCTTACTCGTACGCACGCGCTTCGGGACTCTGGCAATTTATCGCCTCGACCGGACGGATTTACGGCCTGCATATCGATCGAGTCTACGACGAGCGACGGCATGTCGAGCTGGCGACGCGCGCGGCTTGTTCCTATTTGAGAAAACTGCATGACCAATTCGGCGATTGGTACTTGGCTTTCGCTGCCTATAATTGCGGTGAAGGGCGCGTTGATCGTGAATTGCGCCGCAGTCATACCAATAGTTTCTGGAAGCTGAACCGGCTGCCGCGTCAAACAAAGAACTATGTGCCGACTTATCTCGCCGCCCGGGAGATTTGTGAAAATCCTGAAAAATACGGATTCCCCCCGTTGCCGGAGGAGATTCCGTTTGAAACGCACCGTGAATATGTATACGGCCCGTACAAGTTAGATGACATCGCGAATGCCGCAGGAGTTGATCCGGGCGAGACAAAGCGGCTGAATCCGGAATTTATTCAGGGTGTTGTTCCGAAGACGCCGGAACCGTTCATGGTGAGAATGCCGGCTACCCCGCGTGATGATTTCACGCTGCACCTGAAGCAGATGCCGGAGACGGATATCCAACCGACGACCGTGCATGTGGTTCGCCGCGGAGAGACCTTAGGCAGCATCGCGAAAAGATACGGGACGACTGTCAGTGCGATTCGGTCGCAGCCGGAGAACCGCCGCATCAATCCGCGCAAGATGAGAGTCGGCACTCACGTAATTGTCCCTGTCCCCAGTTATAAATATGCCACCCGTCCGAGTTCACAACCGCGAGAGTACACTACAACCCCGGACGGCGATCAGATTATTTATACCGTGCACCGCGGGGAAACACTGGGTCAGATCGGCAGACAGCTTGGTGTTTCCGTGAATCAGATTTGCAGCGAAAACGGCATCTCCGATCAAAACCGCATCCAACCCGGCCAGAAACTGCGAATCACTGTCAAAGGACAGCCGACCTACGCGAGCAAGTCTTCCGGTGAGAAGCAGTATCACACAGTCAGACGCGGGGATACGGTCTGGTCGATCGCGCAGACTTATCGAGTGGACACGACGACCATTCTGAGATGGAATAATCTATCCCGCTCCGGTCGCATTTACCCCGGTCAGAAACTCATCGTTAATCAGTAGGCACGCGATTTTTCGCTCTTGCGAATTCAGTGCATCTTTTATTTTTCTCGGTAATCATATTGGCGTTTTGACGGCAAAGGATCTACTTATACTTCAATCTTTGCTACTTATTTTTGCCGCCTGAAATAACGAGACGTCCCCAAGAGTCTCTACTTCTTGGGGTTGACACCCATCATTTAACAGAAAGGGTGACAACGCATGACGAAGCAACACTTAGTTGAAAGACTTGCAGAAGGTGTTGGACTGCCTCGTCCCGAAGTCCAGGCCATAGTTGACGGATTTCTGTCTTTAGTTATTGATGCTGTCGCGTCCGGGGAACGAGTTGAATTGCGGCGCTTCGGTGTATGGAAGCCGGTAGTCCGCAAGGGTCGCCACCTCGTTACTCCTGATGGTGCCCATGAAGTCGATCTGCCAGACCGCGCTACGGCAGTTTTTGCACCCGCCGCCGAATTCAGAACTCGGATGTCCGAGCTTGATTTGAGTTCAATCGGCAAGTAGTGTTAAGACAGACAGTTCGTGATTCAAGCTGCCGCTGCATTTGCAACGGTATCAGCATGGTTACGCCGAATTCACGACTTTTAAGTCTGTCGAAACTCGGAATCATGCGATTCCGTTCATATTCATCTCGCTACATAAACTATTCATCATAGTCCATCGAATCCTCTTCAAGGATTCCTAACCTGAAAGGAAAACCACCTTTGCCCTGTGGAAAGAAGCGTAAACGCCACAAGATGTCAACACACAAGCGAAAGAAGCGTCTGCGCAAGAACCGTCATAAAAAGAAAATTCGCTAATTCACCGCAGGATGGATTGTTTTAGGGCGGTAGCTTACCGCTATCTTGCAAACGCGGGCCTTGTTCATTAAGGCCCTTCCGTTTTTGTGAGGGGTTTATTACAGCCCATCCGACAGTCAGGGAATGGAACGTATGCCCGATAAATCCATCCCCATAGAACAGATAGTCTCCGTAACCGAAATCACGCGCGAGATCAAGAAACTATTTCGCGAGTCCTTTGCCACGCAGTGGATCGAAGGGGAGCTATCCGGCTATAAGAGGCACGGCTCCGGTCATCACTATTTTACTCTGAAGGACGCCGGAGCCCAACTGGCCTGCGCGATGTGGAGATCTTCCGCCTCACGCTTGAATTTTCATCCGGAAGACGGCATGAAAGTGCAGGCGTGGGGACAGCTTGATGTCTATGAACCGCAAGGCCGCTACCAGCTGATCGTGGCGCAGATGCGTCCGGCGGGGATCGGAGAGCTGCAAAAAGCTTTCGAAGCCCTCAAGCAGAAACTTCAGAAAGAGGGCTTATTCGATCTGGATCACAAGCGACCGCTGCCGGTTTACCCGAATCGAATCGGACTGGTAACTTCGGAATCCGGAGCCGCGCTGCAGGACATGAAGAACATCGCCGCGCGCCGTTGGCCGGCGGCGGAATTAGTGCTCAGCCCGGTGCATGTGCAGGGCGCGGGGGCTGCCGAGGAAATCGCAGCCGCGATTCGCAAATTCTCCGATCAGCATGCTGTCGACGTAATTGTCACCGGGCGCGGCGGAGGCTCGCTGGAGGATTTGTGGGCTTTCAACGAAGCAGTCGTCGCCTACGCGATCTTTCACTCGTCCATCCCGGTTGTCAGCGCCGTCGGGCATGAAGTCGACTTCACGATTGCCGATCTGACAGCGGATCTGCGCGCGCCGACTCCTTCGGCGGCGATGGAGTTGATTCTGCCGGATCGACGCGAGATTGCGAGGCTGGTACTCGAGTATCAAGCACGAATTCAGCGCAGCGTAAAGGAGCTGCTTCGCTATTACCGGAGCGAGTTTAACAAACTGTCTTCGCATTGGGCGCTGCGGGAGCCGGTGAATGTGATTCGCTCCGCCGCCCAGAGAACCGACGAACTGCAGAGCCGCCTGTTTTCCACTCATACCCGTGTCCTGCGGGACAAGCAAGCTTCATTACTGAGAGTACGAGACCTTCTGTTCGCCTATCACCCGCAGGCCGTGCTGGAGCGCGGCTATGCCGTTGTCAGGGATTCAGCAGGCAATATCCTGCGCAGCGCGAGCGATGCCGCTCCTGCCTCGCGGCTTGATATTACGCTTGCCAGAGGCGGTTTAACCGCCGAAGTAAAAGAGATCGATACGGACCGGAAACTTGCTCATGTCAAAAGCTAAAGCTTACAAAGAACCCAAGACCTTCGAGGAAGCAATCGAACGGCTGCAGCAGTTAGTGGACGCGCTGGAAGAGGGTGATGTGCCGCTGGAGCAGTCCTTGGAAGCATTCGAAGAGGGTCAACTGCTGACAGCTTATTGTCAGCAAAAACTTGCCGGCGCCGAAGAGACGCTTAAAAAGCTCGCGAGTGAAGCATCCGATGAGCTTGACGGTGAAGAGAATTGACAGGCGAACCCGTGAGCCATTCTCCGATTAAACTGGGTATTTTGGGAAATCTGAGCAAGCCGAAGTTCAAGTCGGTGCTGCCGGATGTGGTGAAGCAGCTTGAGCGGCACCATGTCGACTATGTGCTCGAGAGCGAGGCGGGC
>JAHIZR010000082.1 GCA_018814465.1 bacterium
ATCCTGCGGCGCTACAGACCGGATTTCCTGCGCGACATCCGCGCGATCCTGCCGGTGGCGTGAAGATGAGATCACGATTTCTTCGGTCCAGTAAGATCGCGGCTCCAACTTCACGACATAGCCCAGCACATCGATCTCTTCCAGCGTCAGCTTGCGCTTCTTATAAGCCGTATGTTGAAAATAGATGGGCTTATCATGTCGTACTTGCGCCAGATCGGCCAGCCCAAGCGAATCGCTCAGCACATGCTCTTTTTCCCCGGCATTATAGACCGCCACTCCGGAAATCGGCGCTCCGGTTTCATAATCTAAAATGGTCACCAACGGAATCGTCTGTCCGGATGCAATCGTCAGTGTGCAGAACAGGATGATCAACAAACGATAAAGTACCATAACAGTCCTCATTTAAGATAGAGCAATTTTGCCGTCTTAGTGAGAGCAAGTGCATTCAATTGCGCGAAATAAACACCGGACGCGACTTCCGGCGTCCAGCTTACTTCATAGGTTCCGGCGGCAACACGATCATCCACTATCGTTGCCACCTTCTGTCCGGTCAGATTATAAATCGAAAGCGATACATCCCCGCTTACGGGCAACTCATAGGACAGTTTCACCGTACTGTTGAAGGGATTGGGGTAAGCGGAGAGAGTGAACGATTCTGGAAATTCAGCTTGCAAAGGTTCCTTTGAGTCTAAAGGTACATGCCATCCGATTGATACTAACTTAAGATCAGTGCTGTTACTTCCTACATCCTCCCATAGTATGAATACCTTTCCTCCGTCCGAGATAGCCGCATCATGATTTGAAATATAATCATGATACATATTCAATTCACCCGGCGGTTGCACTTCATTCAGTGCGGTGTCGATACGTGCCAGCCCCAATTCGCCATCAGACTTAGACAGTACTGCAAACCCATACTCAGGATGCCAGCAGGAGACAGTCGGATTTCCGGGCATCGTTATCTCATACTGTATGTCGCAGTGTAAGAAACCGAATTCATCTATGACATAACTGGCGGCAGCTAACTCCGTCGGCGTGGTCGAAGTACGAAATGTGCCTAAAAGATCATGACTTGATGTCCGCCCGAAATTCATTACCGACTCGAAATCATTATCTATAGTGATATAGTAGTTGTTAATCCCGTCTGGATTGTTCCCCCAAAGCACAGCCTCTGTCATCTCCGCCATTCTCCATGAGCCAACGAGCACATTATGCGAAATGGATCTGAAAACAGCTCGATTTGTTTCCGGACTCAGCGAAGAGTGATAATCAAAACCAATGACGCCGTCGATCTCACCGGTACCGGACAGCACGCAAGCGCGCGGCACGAATTCAGCCGTGCCTCCCCTGTAAACCCCTTCGATCCATCCTGCGACAGCGCCTCCTCCGATTCGCGGCGTTAGCGAAAAAGTCACATTCCAATTGTCACCATCGGCCGGGGTGGGAGTATCGACATATCCGCTGTCGATAGTAGTCATGGAATAGGATTCGTGGTCACCGATAATGAAATAGGTGGTATTTTCGCCGGTCTCATTGCCCTCATATACCAGCAAAGCCCAGTGATCCGCATCAAGCGCGATCGGATCATGAACCTCCAGTCTCGTTGCGGCAGTGAGGCTGAGCACGTTATAAGGATATCGGGTGACAGTCCGGGTCTCGGCACAAAATTCCGCGGCATAGATGGTTGGATCGAAAGGAATGGTGAAAAAAAGATCGACATAGTCGCAGCGCGTACCGACAGCAACCGATTTGAACAAAATATCGAAATCCAGCATTGCGATATGGTACGGCCCCTCCACCGGCTGCGCATAAACACTCGACATGACAAAGAGCAAACAAAGCAGATAACGCATAGCACCCTCCCAAGTTGGTGTTGCTTATCCGGGACCCGTGTTATGACAAACACCTGTAGGGGCGGGTCACCGACCCGCCCGCATCAGGTTTCAAGTTTCACGTATCAGGTTTTGCTATTCCGCGGTCGCTTGCGGGATCAGCTCGTCCAGCCACGCCAGCAACTGCTGAATCTCTTCGATGGTCGTGTCGGCCATGTGGGCGATGCGGAAGGTGATATCCTTGAAATCGCCGTAGCCGTTGGAAATAATGCAGTGATGCTTTTCCGACAGCAGCTTGTTCAGCTTCTTGATGTCGATATTCTTGGTGTTCTTGATGCAGGACAAGGTATTCGACTCGTAGCCCTTCTCCGGGAACATTTCGAAGCCGCGATCAGCAGCCCACTTGCGAACGATACGGGCCATTTCCAGATGACGGCTCCAGCGGTTGTCCAGTCCCTCCTTCTTCAGAATATGCTCGCACTGCGCGTGCAAACCGAAGATCTGCGGAATCGCCGGAGTGGACGGCGTCTGATTCTTGTCATTGTACTTCTTGGCGTCCGTGAAATTGACATAGTAGCCCGGGCACTTGGTCTTGGCCGCGC
>JAHIZR010000083.1 GCA_018814465.1 bacterium
ATACTCTCTGCTGAAAAAAGCCCGGCGAATCACTTCACCGGGCTTTGATCATTAGTTAGAGCAAGACTACGGCGTCGGCGACCCCACTACATTGTAGAATTTCAGATCATCCGCTGTAACAGCTCCATCGTCAATAAAGCTCGTCCCGCTCGTCGAACCTTCGAATGTCGAAAACGGTCCCTCCGCATCATTCGCACTGTAAATATAATAGAATGGGGATCCCGTTCCGGTCCAGTTCAATTCAATATCAGTGCCGTTGGAATAGATAACCAGATCTGTTGGCGCCGCCAGGCTGTATCCCAAGGCTCGAATCATTCTCGTGCCGCCCTGTGCATTTTCATGCGCGTCTTCTTCACTCAGCCACTCCAGCTCGCATCCTTCATAGAAGAAACTCATGCCCGCGCTCGGCGTATCGGCATCCCGGCCGAATGCTTCATACTTGCCCGGAGCAGGATTGCTGAAGGAAAGATAGAAGGGCGCGTTCAGAATCAGCGGAGATCCGTTTCCGGAATCCACCCACACCGTAGTCCAGTAGAGCGGTCCTTCCGGCAATCCTCCCGCGACATTTCCGATGGATCCCGAAAATTCACTCCACAGCACCGCTCCCGGCAAACCGCCGAGACCGTTCGAGTCAAGCACCTTCGTTAAAATCCGTGAATGCGCCGCGTCCGGTGAGACTCGCGCGATCGCCGCCTGCATGCCGAACAGTAAAAACGGATAATTGCCCGGATCCACTTTGATCGCCCATTCATACTCGGTTTCCACCGCCCAGTTATAGCCTTCCGCCGTGCCGTCATCCAGCACGACAGTCTGTTCGCAGCTTCCGATATCGACGGTAAATTGGTTCGTACTTGCAGTCTGGAATGAACCATCCGCTGCGCGAATGAAATAGTCGTATCTTCCATCCGTCAGCGTTAAGCTTGCCGCAAACTCGTTTGGATTGCCTGTGTCAAGCATTTCCGTGGAATCGTAATCTGCTTCTCCATATAGACGGTGGAACAGCTTTGCGACCGGGGTGCTGTGATCATCCGTGACAACCGCGACAAAGGTGATATCGCCCGGCACATCATCGCCGCGCTGACTGTGTACGATCTCGGGTGGATTATCGATGATGATAATCGTGAAATTGCCGTCCGAAGTGTCGGACAGCGCCGGAGAATCCTCGGATGAGATTCGCAGGCGCGCGCTGCTCGTGGCCGGCGGTCCCAAGACGATATTCGTTCCCGCATTCGGCACGGTATCGAGATATTCCCATGTTCCACCCGGGTAGTCCCGATTCAATTCAATGACGATGTCTCCCGTGACCGCATAGGACGACCATTGAATCGATTGCGCCGCGTAGCCGTTAATCGATTCGCCGCCGTTCGGATGCGTCAGTGTTAATGTCGGAACGATAATCGTGAAGGATTCGTCGGAGACATCCGTGGCCAGCGGTTCAATGACACTGGTCACGCGAATTCGCGCGTTCGTTGTCGCGGGAGCGGACACCGGCCAGCTCTGCGTGCCGTCATCGGGAGTATTCTCAAACAGCATCTCCCAATCCCCGATGGGATAGTTACGATTGAGTTCGATGTTTACATTGCCGGTCAGATTGGCCGAGTGCCAGTTGAGTGCATGCGTGGAATAGGCAATCCAATACTCACCGCCGTTGGGAGAATCAACCGTAATCACGGAGGCGGTTCCCGGTGCGACAGTGAAATCCAGATCGTACATTTGAATCGCATTTGTCGCATCGGAAATGACTCGAATAAAATAAGTTCCCGGATCCAGCAGCAGGGTCGTCGGAATCGTTTCATCGACTCCGGCGGGTTCGTCGGTTGCATAAGCCATCACAGTGGAAGCGTCCGTATCGTACAGATAGACGCCCAGATTCGCGTCGTCTTTCGTATTGATGTATACCGAACAGGTGCATTGCTCCGTCTGCGCACAATTCAAGTACGTAGAGCCCACGATATCAAGTTGGATAGACACCTGTTTACTGGGTCCGACTTCAAAGGCGTACCAGTCTTCATCCGAATTATCGTCTGAAGAGATATCCTCAATCGAGATCGTTTCATTTCCCACAAAACCGAGATCGGTCGCGGTTGCCGAAGTATTATTATTTTCGAAACGGTCGCCGTAGAGCCGCTGTCCGCCGCGCACATCGTCATGCTGCGGTCCGCCGATGGAAGAACAAAGATAGGGATCCATTAGAATCGTGCAGCCGTTGGGACAGACGTGTCCGAGTCCGATCGCATGACCCAATTCATGCGCGATTATGTTTATTAAGAAACCGAACGAGTAGGAAGTCGCGTCCCAATCCTCAGAGTTGTCCATGACCATATCGCCGATATCGGGGTAGCGGTTGTAGGCCAGCACGCCGTAGGTTCCGTCCATCGGCGCCGCCGCGATGCGGATATCTCCTCGCACTCCCACGACTCCGGGCGAATGTCCGAAACCGGTTACCGGATCGTACAGGGTCGCTCCGTCATCAACCGTTTCGATAAACGTGATGCCGATCAGATCGCCCCAATAGTTAAAGGCTTCGGCGAACAGGCCTTTCCACATCGCCTCCGATGTAAAATTCGGATGGCTGTTCATCATCGCGTAAAGATTACTATCATGATCTCCATAGCCATTCGGGGGATCCCGGTCGGGAACTTCCACTCCATCCGGCACGAAGCTGTAAGTCAGGGTGATTGGATCTCCCATACCTCCCGCGCTTCCATATGCCGTACTGACCCAGCGGTCATTGATGGTATAATCCAAAGGATCGTTCATATCACCGTAGAGGCGGCGGCTGACTTCCTCGACATATTCCGGGTCGGTGCCGGGAGCAAAACAGCAGACTCTGCCGTTCATATCAGATCTTGCCTCAGCCGGACTCGGAGTCAATGCGCTTTCCCAGACCGAGAGTCTCGAGCAGATCGGACAAGAGTTGGCCTCTTTGCCGGCTCCATTAGCAAGCGCTGATATACCCATGCAAAGGGTCAGTACTGTCACAAAAAGCCAGATAAATCCACATCTTCCACGATTAGTCATCAGAACTTCCAATCAAGTTTCTATCTTCAACTATTATCCATGCAGCGATGATCTTTTCGAAGGCTTGAATCGATTCCTCGCAGACTTAAAGTACGACCGATTTCCACGTAAAGCAATAGCTTCGCCAAAGTACATTCATCTCTAAATCGAAAGCATTATTCGCCGCGCCGGACTAAGCACGATTCGGATTAATAGTGCCGCGAGTGCGATGTTCGCGCAACCCGGCCGGAAGCTTCCTCCCTGCACTCGTCATCGTCTGAACATCAAGCTGGGTTGACGAAGCGGCATGAGTTAGCTGTTGATTTTATCCGAGCTTGGGATAGGAGTATCAAGAAACAAAATCTTCCAATATGAGTTAAATAGCTTCAATCACTTGCGATTCTGACAAATCCGTTTTATTATATGTCAAGGGTATAATTCGTCTTAGGTGGGTCATAATTAATGAAATATCAGTACTTAACAGGAGCACGGACCATGAGACGAACAGCCTTGTTCTGCATCAGCGCCGTATTTGTCCTCGCCATTCTGTTCGGTGGATCAGCTTTTCCACCTCCCGCGAACGATTTCAGCCATTCTCGCCCCGATCCTCGCCTTAGCAGTGATGATAACCACCGGACGCCGCCGGTGGCTGTTTGTTTTGATGAAGGCACGGATCCGGATTACATGGCTGAATTCCAGCGGCGAATGAGAAATGAGTCTCCGCTGGATTACAATATCGGAGGACGCTGGAGCTTCACCGCCACCGATGGTTCCACCGGTGATTATGGCGATGGTATAACTCTGACCTACAGCTTTGTTCCCGATGGCCTTAATATCAATGGTGCGTCCAGTGTACTTTGGAGTGCCCTGACAAGTCAGTTTGGAAGCGTCGAGGCGTGGCAGGCAGAATTTGATTCTGTTTTCGCACGTTGGAGCGAATTATCCGGGAATACCTACATTCGTGTTGATGATGACGGAGCCAATTGGGGTTTCTTCAACTCAGGTGAGTTAGGAGCAAGAGGTGATATCCGCATTGCGTCAATCAATGTCGATGGTCCGTCCAACGTCCTGGCTTACAACTACTACCCGGATAATGGCGATATGGTTCTGGACGCCTCGGAAGAGTGGGGCAATCCTCAGAATAATTATCGCTTTTTCTTGAATATCATTGCGCATGAACATGGGCATGGTTTTGGTTTGGCGCATGTGTGTCCTAATAATGGCACGAAGCTGATGGAGCCGATTTATTCCTCCGCGCACCACGGTCCGCAGCATGATGACATTCGAGCCGTCCAGCGGCTCTACGGCGATAACTACGAACCCAATGATCAGGCTGTTGATGCCTATGACATGGGAACGATAGCGGAGTATCACTATCATCGGTACTGCAGTTTGGATGACAACTCGGACGTTGATTACTATCGGTTGACAGCCCCCGCCGGAATGGCCATGACTGTCTCGCTGATTCCGATCGGAGAGACCTATCTTGATGGCGAACAATTAGGCAATGGCGATTGTGAACCCGGCGTTGAGATTAATACTCTCGATGACAACAATCTTAATCTCTTTCTAAAGGATGGAACCGGAACCAATATACTTGCCTCTTCCGCTTCAAATCCCGCCGGTATCAGAGAAGAAGTGTTCCGCTATCTGGTTCCGGCGGCTGCCACCGATTATATTTTGTTGATTAATGGGGCCACGGC
>JAHIZR010000084.1 GCA_018814465.1 bacterium
ATGAATTCTAATATGAGTGGTTCATCTCGCAGGGTCAGCGACCACTGCGCAGCGAGAAAGCAGTTCTTACCCGGTCGGATGCGAGCAGCCAACACGGCAAGATAATGTAACTATTGCACCACCGGCAATCCTGTCGAACCTCCGCGGCCTGAGTCGCGGATTTTTTTTGCCCAAGCTTCAAGCTTTGGTGCATGATGCAGATAGTGCTGCGGAACATGCGACACCAGCCAATCCGGCAGCTCGCCGCTCTCACCGAAACGCTCCACTGGGATGCGCTCGACTGCCGCCATCAACGTACTGTGGACAATCTGGAACTCCGCGACGATCCGGCGATAAGGATCCGGTTGCCGGTCGGAGACGATCTGCTCGTTCAGTTTATCAATATCATCATAAGGCGACCAATCGAACTCCTCGCCTGCATAAAGTGCTTCCAATGCTCTGACGGTCAGCGTATTCCAGTAAGTCAGATGCAGGATCAACTGCTTGACTGACCATTTGCCTTCTGTTAGCGGTTCGTCCATTAGCTCTATGGGCAAATCTTTTATCGGCGCCAGCAGACGCTCCAGGGCCAGTTCGGAGGCGGTGATAAATTCTTCTCGGATCATGGCAACAATATAATAGGAGAGCGGATAAGATGCGAATGGGATAAAGAAAGACCCGCCAATCAATGACGGGTCTTTTTTAGGATTCACGATGCAGCGAATAAATCGCTACTCGCTGCACCTCGAAGTCCATAAATCCACTGGACCACCTCCTCTCGGTTACTTAAACCGACAGTCCGCCACGACGTCTGGCGGATGGCCTAAAGCTACATAAGGATCGACCGAAATGCAAGTAAAATCTGTGACTTGCGAAGATTTTTAGAATCTGTAATAGAAACAACAAATACAGATAATTCAGCAGGTTAGATATCGAATTAGAACCTCTCGGATTGCTCTTATCTGGTTTCTGTCCCCTATGGTTAGTGCTTAGAAAGCAACCGCTTGCTCTTCCTCGGCGATGCGGACGGTCCATTTGTGGCCGTTTGATTTCAACCGCTCTTCCAAAGCCTTTGACTGTGTTGGTTCGCCGTGCACCAGAAAGACCCGCTCCAGTCCGGGAATATTTTCAGCGAACTCCTCTAATTCATTTGCTCCGGCGTGTGCTGAGAATTCGTTAAAGACTTCGACGCGAGCCTTTACATCGTAAGGTGTGCCCCAAATATTCACGGTGTCGGCGCCTTCCACTAACTTGCGGCCCAAAGTATTCGCGGCCATGAAGCCGATCATCATCACAATGTTGTTGGGGTTTTCAAGATTATTCCTCAAGTGATGACGAATGCGGCCCGCTTCGCACATTCCCGCCGCCGAGATAATCATCATCGGCCCGGACTTCGTATTCAAGTCCATGGATTCGCGGGTGGACTTGGTATAGGTCAGACCGTCAAAGAACAGCGGAAACTCGCCCTTCTCCAGAAAATCCTTCCACGCATCGTTGTCATAATCATGGCGATGATTGCGGAAGACCTGCGTCACGCGGCTGGCTAACGGACTGTCAACGTAAATAGGAATCGCGGGAATCTCGCCTTCATCATTCATGCGATGCAGCGTGTAAACCAGTTCCTGAGTTCGGCCTAATGCAAAAGCCGGAACGATAATCTTGCTGCGATTATCGACCGCTTCATGAATAATTTTCTTAATGCGACCGAGGGCTGTTTCGCGGGTTTTGTGTTCGCGGTTGCCATAGGTGCTTTCCAGCAGCAGCGTGGGAATCTCATCTTTGGGATAATCGGGATCGCGCAACAGGGGCGTGTTCTTCCGTCCGAGGTCGCCGCTGAAGCAGATCCGCTGCGGACCGTTGGCCGAGTCGAATTCCAGCACCGGCGATGCAGAGCCTAAGATATGTCCCGCTTCATACAGCTTCAGCCGTACACCCGGCAGGATTTCCGTCCAGTCATTGGTTTCGTGCGCATAGGGAACAAAGGAAAAGGCATCCATCGTCGGCGGAATATCGTCCATCTCATAGAGTGGTTCTGCGGGCTGTTCCAGCTTCAGGTGTTCCTTCTGCATCCACTTGAAGTCCTGTTCCTGAATATGCGCGCTGTCGCTCATAATCAGTTCGGCGATATCTCTTGTTGCCGGAGTGCAGAAGATCTTGCCCTTATAGCCCAGCTTGACCAGTCTTGGGAGCAGGCCGCAATGATCGAGGTGCGCATGCGACAATACGACCGCATCCACATCGACCAGCTCCATCGGCAGGTGATAGTTCCGCTCCAGTGATTCCTTGCGGTTTCCCTGAAACATCCCGCAATCCAGCAGCACCCGTTTGCCGTTGACTTCAAGCAGATGTTTTGATCCGGTGACGCCGCCGGCCGCGCCGTAAAAAGTTACTTTCATAAGCTAATTTCCTTCAAGCAAACAACACCCCGGAGGGTGTTGTCTAGTAGAGAAGTATACTCCATCGTACTAGCCACTACCCTCCGTGGTAGTGGTATCAAAGATCCAATCCGAATGAGAAGCGGTGGCCTTCGCCGAGCTCTTCCTTGTAGGGAACAAAGGCATAGTCGAGCTGTACGCCGGAATAGAACAGGCCGAAACCGAAAGACATGCCCTGCGCTTCCAAACCTTCCGTATAGCCCAGACGTAGTGCGGCGAATTGCGGCGCGCGGTACTCCAACCCGCCGCGATAGAGCGGCGTATTGTCTTTGACTCCCGCGCCCTCGGCGGTAACTGAAAATGTTCCGGCGCCGATGATGATGCGTTCATAAGTTGCGCCGCCGCGCACCGTCGTGGGCAGCGTCACATCCTCCGCAATAAATTCGGAGACATGCCCCAGATGATTGACCGCCGCGCCGAAAGACAAGCCCTTTACCGGAGAACGGTAGAAGGCACCCGCGTCGAAGGCATAGCCGTCCGAACTTTCCACATGAATCTTATGGTAGAGATAATGTCCGGTAAGACCGACAGCGAAGGATTTCGTCAGTCGTGTCGCGACGGACGCACCGAAAGCTGAATTAATAGCATCGAACTCCGAAATCGGATCGCGCGTAGGAGCGCTGCGATATTCGATATCGCCGACCCGTGTTCCCCAATAGTGCGGCGAAAACGAGAAGCGCTTGCCGCTAATGGTTGCTCCGAAAAACTGCGCGCGTGTGTCGCCGAAATGACGATTGGCCATCAGTACGACACTGCTGTGCTTCGCGAAAGCAATCAGCGCCGGATTGTAAGCCGCGGAGGTAGGCCCGGATTCCAGCGCGACACCCGCGCCGCCCAGCGCGCTTTGTCTGGCGCCTACCGGAATCTCTAAAAAGGTATAGCCGGTCGTGGCGAAAGCGGCGGTGCAGTACAATAAAACGGCAATGAATGCAAGAATTGTTCTATTCATAATATCCTACCTACTAGCCGCGACCTCCCGGTCGCGGGCTAAACGAGA
Organism: bacterium; assembly: GCA_018814465.1. Lineage (GTDB taxonomy): Bacteria > Electryoneota > RPQS01 > RPQS01 > RPQS01 > JAHIZR01. Next base: position 3,412 of record JAHIZR010000084.1, read on the forward strand.
TACAATTGCTGATATTCCGCGACCGGGAGGTCGCGGCTAGTAAATCTATCCTATCTGTCGCGGCGACGAATCTCCAGATTCGCCCCGTTTTTACTTAAAACAGCACTCCCCAACTGACCGTAATGGCGTCATCGGGAGC
>JAHIZR010000085.1 GCA_018814465.1 bacterium
AGTATCCCGAACGATAGACCATTATAATCTCGAGGCGATTCTGGCCGTCGGCTATCGCGTGCGGTCTTTGCGGGGGACGCAGTTTCGGCAGTGGGCGACACAGCGGCTCTCCGAACTGCTGGTCAAAGGCTTCACGATGGATGACGAGCGGATCAAGGCGGGGCGGACGCTGGGACAGGACTACTTCGATGAGCTGCTTGAGCGCATTCGCGATATTCGCTCCTCGGAGCGCATGTTCTATCAGAAGATCACGGATATCTATGCCACGAGTATTGATTACGATCCCAAGGCTGGCATCACGCTGACATTCTTCAAGACGGTGCAGAATAAACTGCATTGGGCGATTCACGGTCACACGGCCGCGGAGATTATTCATACCCGCGCCGATGCAAACCACGCCACTATGGGACTGACAAATTGGAAGAATGCGCCGGGGGGACCGATTCGCAAAACCGATATCGCGGTGGCCAAGAATTACTTGACGAAGGATGAGATTGAAGGTTTGAATCGCATTGTTTCGATGTATCTGGATTATGCCGAGGATCAGGCGAAACGGCATGTCAAGATGCACATGGCGGATTGGATCGGAAAGCTCGATTCGTTCCTGCAATTCAATCAGCGCGAGATTCTGGATAATGCCGGAACCATCTCTCACGAACTGGCGCTCGAACATGCGGAACAGCAATTCACAGAGTATGAGCAAAAACGTTTGGCCAAACCTTCGCCCAGTGATTTCGATAAACTCGTGGCAGCATCAAAGCAGGCGCAAAGCAAACTGGCTCCCGCGCCCCGCAAACGGAAACGAGCGAAGGATAAGTAAGTTATGGTGCCTGTAGCCGAAACGCAATCCCACTCGGTAGCGTTGCACAGCTTGCCCTGAACGAAGTGAACGGGGCAGCTCACTTCTTTTCTTTTTCCGGTTCCCCCCAAAACAGTTCCTCTTTTTGGGGGGATGACAGGGGGGTAGGAATTGCAGAGACTCTTAGTGATCCTTCATTCCGCAAAGCCTTCATTCAGGATGACACAGGAGGGGGAACCTGTATTCAGGATGGCACGAAAGGGTAGAGCCTGTATTAAAGATAATGCTCTATAACACACAGCATGTCTACCACTCGGTAGCGTTGCACAGCTTGCCCTGAACGAAGTGAACGGGGCAGTGCACTTCTTTTTGTTTTCCGGTTCCCCCCAAAACAGTTCCTCTTTTTGGGGGGATGACAGGGGGGACTCTTCATTGCTTCTCAGGACCGAGAGTCCCTATCCTTCACAATCGAGTCACTCCAAAAGTGTCATTCTGATGGCCGCAAAACAACGAGTTCATGCAATCATATTATTACTTGCGGCCAGAAGAATCTCTCTTATCTTTCCCTTCCTTTTGTATTGCGCGACGAGTCCGATACTGGGGAGGTGGGTGGGGATAGGACTCGATAAGCGACAAAGTCCACTGAAAACATAACAGAATTCTGGCCGGGTTGCGCAGGCATAACAAATACGTATCAACAAAATCGAGTACGGCTGCTTAACCCGGCTCGGCGGAGAAATCACATCTTCCTTATCGAAAATAATTCATCTCAAAATACTTATTCTGGGCTATAGTATGGTCAAAATGCGTAACCATTCAGCTCTGTTCACTTCTACGCTTTTCTTATTTGTTATATCGAGTTTCTTACTTGCGAGGCCTGTTCCTTCTTTCTTCTATGAGCGCCCGATTTCAGGCGTTCAAAGGTACTGGAGTGAAGATTCGCTTTATTGTTTCGAGTATGCTTGGAACGACTCAATCAGCTACAACAAATTCGAGGCCTTGGGAACCGCCTCCTTTTTTAGGTTGATAAGTCCTTATTCCTCGGATACACTCTGGTACGAGTCAGACTTTCAGAAATTCTTTGGCGATACGATTATCATAACACCTGATGGCAATCGTATCGTGCAAGTGAGATGGACAAATAGTAATCATCATAAAATTACGTTATTTGATACAAACGGAGACACTGTACGTACATATGGCTTATGTGACTTCTGCCCGGATACAACCGGGGCTATTTCTCGAGCATCATTAGTTTCCGAATCGCAAATCCATTATTGGGGTTATCCTGTTGGCCTGAGTGCGAATAATAAAGAACTCTTACTAAAGGTCATTCCGGGCTGCGGTTTCCATGCGACACCAGACGATTATCACAAAGACGTTCGTATCAGAATATCGGATGGGAAGGTTCTGACACCGCTACTGCCAACGAAATTTAATTTCCCGATAGGTCCGGAACCTGCATGGTCCAAGCTCTATTCTGATAAGGTGCTTGGATTTGCACATAATCGATACAGTGCTCCGGCCATCAATTACATTGATTCTGTATTCTGTATCGGATTGAAACTTGGAAGTGGAATCCGACAGCCGGACTCTTCAATCAGCTATTGCCAATACCTCCAAATCTCGAACGATGGCGATATAACGGCGCAGGTTCCCCTGTCGGAAATGTGGCACGATCCGCTGGTAACTTTACCTCTAATGAATGGCTGTCGATTGTTATTGGGACGTGGATACATTGAGCACGATACATCCCTTACTAATTTTGATCTATGGGCGATCATGAACCGATCCGGCATTATCCTTCAGGAAGGCCGGTTCCCGGTCGAATTAAAGATAGACTGTTATGCCACAGATCGAGAAGGAAACTATTTGCTCTTCTTTCGGTCTTATGAACGCAAATCCAAAAAATGCCTACTTGAAGCGTACAAAACAAGAGATGATGGGGAACCGATTCCTTTACCTCTGTTTCTCAATGAATCCACATTGGATTCAATACTTAAAACTCTGCCGACTCTGCTTACTGAATATCGCTTTCAAGCAGTTGAAGGCTATCATAAACCGGGATCAATTGAGATAAAGAACGACTGCTGGCGTCACAAATACTCCGAAGCCATGGAACTTCTGGAAGGACGTCTGCAATCGTATATTTGGAGAACGTCAAGGCACGGTTTTATATTTGAGACCTACGAAAACAAGTCCGGACGAATGATAGACAGTTCATTCATCGAAAATATGTGGCCGTCTGACTTGTTATTGTCTGAGAATCAGAATCTCTTAGTCGTTGAACCCTATAGTTGTGGACCATTCTACGCTTGGGATGTGATCGTCAAGGAAGTCACTATGTCCGGTGAGGTCATTTGGGCGACACGTTACGGAACATCGACCTCCCATTCAAATCCGGTGAAGATGTATAGAACACCTTCCGGCAATATATTGGTAATCGCTATGGTAGACGGCAGACTTTCAATTACATCTCTACCCCTACCGGATTAAATACCGTTACACTTGCCAGAACCAATGATGGGATCGCGCGATATGCCAGCATCTTCATAACCTTATGTTTTCAGTTTCGCAGTCCTCTTGACTTTTTGCCCAAATGTTCATATATTGTACTGATCGGGTGAAGAAGCAGAGATAAGACTACTCCTTAAAGATTCCGGCCGGATTGCGCACCTGAACATGCTCGCAAGTGTAACATTCTCTGTGCTTAGCCCGGCTCGGCGAGCCAAACTTACCCCCCTTTTATCCCCCCATGGAATGGGGGGAAATAGGAAGAAATCACCCATGGAATGGGAAAGTAGAACGAAAAGCCGCCATTTAAAGCACCAAAATGTGCCCAAATCGTACTAAAATTGCACCCCGGAACTAAAAGTAACTTCAGTGCATTCAATCAGTAACCCGAGTTCGTTTCGTCAAAAATTTTTCTTTTCCCTGAAAACGCAGGATTTCCGGTTTTATCCTTTGTCCTTTCGCCTATATCCTTTAAGAGTTTACCATCAACACAACTACTCAATATCTGCGCCCTGAATTTGTCTCCCGGCTGAAAAACATGCAGTTGCGCGCGCGCATGGTCGTGGAAGGCTTTATCGTCGGCCTGCATAAGTCTCCCTATCACGGTTTCTCCGTCGAGTTCGCCGAACATCGCCCCTATATGCCGGGCGACACCCTGCGCAACCTCGACTGGAAGGTTTTCGCCAAGACCGACCGCTTCTACATCAAACAGTACGAAGAAGAGACCAACCTCAAGTGCTACGTCCTGTTAGACGTCTCCAACTCGATGAACTTCGGCACGACCGGCGTCACCAAATTCCAGTACGGCTCCTATCTGGCCGCCGCGCTGTCGTTCCTGATGATTCAGCAGCGCGACGCCGCCGGACTGGTCACCTATGACACCGACCTGCGCTCCTATCATCCGCCGCGCTCCGTGCGGACCTATCTCAATGTCATCTTGTCGCAGTTGGAGAACACCGAGCCCTCCAGTGAAACCGATATCGGCAAGAATCTGCATGCCGTCGCCGACCGCATTCGCAGGCGGGGTTTGATTATCGTCATCTCCGACCTGTTGGACGATCCCGCGAAGATCCTATCGGGCCTGCGCCACTTCCGCCACGACGGCCACGAAGTGCTCGTCCTGCATACGCTCGATCCGCGCGAAATTGACTTCGCCTTCTCCGGCGACGTGCGCTTCAAAGACCTCGAAACCAAAGACGAGATGGCCACGCACCCCTGGCATCTCCGCAAGGAATACCGCGAACTCATTCGGAACTTCATTGAGCAACTGCGCCGCGGCTGCCGCGAAGACCGCATCGACTACCATCTGCTGAATACGAGCAAACCCTACGACGAAGCCTTGATTCAATATCTCATAAAACGAAAACAGCTGCGATGACCGCCGGACTTTAAAAAATTACCCTGTCATCGTGCAGGGTATTTTTTTACTCGCGGGCAAAATACAGTCGCAATGTGCTATAGCGAGGAATATATCATATCCGGCTAAATAATTGATTATCAGAAATAAAGCAGGGGAGAGGAGGCACGAAAAAGTCTTAAATGACGTGGCATGAGGCTTGCTATAGTATATAACACGATGACAACCAACGAACCAAGCAGAGGTATTAAAGCATGTCCTCGTCTTTAACCAGAACCTACATTCGGTCGAACGCAACTCGTGCCGAGTTTGACCGTGAACGTATTCGTCAGCTTCGCGAAGAGCTGAATATGACACAGGAGAACTTCGCCCACGAAATCGGAGTCACCTTCGCCACCGTCAACCGCTGGGAGAACGGCCGCACGACTCCGAATAAAGTCGCGCAAAAAGTTCTCATGCTGCTCGAGAAGAAACTGCGGAAGATGAATAGGTCGTGAAATTAAAGAGCCGAAACCTGACAAGGTTTCGGCTCCTTTTAACACGTGCGGGAGGTTACGAATTGTTATTCGCTCGCTTGATATCGAGGATCTTACACAACTGATCAAGTTCCTTTTCAGCTCCTTCTTCGAGATCCTTGCCGTCAGCATATTCGCGAAGCTGCTTGGCAAGCAGTTCGATACCGGTGGTAACGAAACTCATCGCTTTGGGGTCCGCGCCGCGTTCTGCGAGAATCTGGGCGGATTTGCCAAGCATGGTCATGGCTAAACTGTAGGTCAGGAAGATTCGGCTGTTTTCCATAGTTTCTTCAAACGTGGCCATATTCTCTCTCCTCAAGTAGGGTCTGCCCAGTTAATGGGGCATATGAACAATTTGTTATGTCGTGATTTAAACCGGCAACACCCCGCGCTGAAACTGTACTTAATATAGTTGCTATAAGCGGCTTCCGCAAGGTGTTTGAAGGCAAAAGAGGATTTTGTTAGGGACAAAAAAATGAAAAAGACCGAACCTCAGTGGGATCAATGGACTGATCAAAACCATGTGCCTTTTTGTCCCGGAGCAAGCGGGAAAAGCCAAGAAATTTCAAATACTCCGCGAAGTAGAAATTCCTTTAGCTTGTTATGGCAATATATCGCGAGATTGTTCACTTCGTCACCCAAAACAAGCTCCCGGCGAACCAAACCCTCTCGACCATACCTCTCTTAGCCTCTTGATAGAGCGCCGTTTATTGCGATTTGCAAAGGCGGGTCAGTTCGTCCCCCGGGCTGATTGAAGCTTTTGCTTTTTGGTTGATTTCCCC
>JAHIZR010000086.1 GCA_018814465.1 bacterium
ACAGCTTTTCTACATGATCTGCCCCCATTCGCGCGTTCAGCACTTCCAGCGGATGCGCGACAACATGATAGAGATGCTCGGCGAGCAGATAATCCCGCACCGAAAAAATATTCCCGCGCAGCGAGATCATCTTCTGCAACTGATCTTCATTGATGTCCAGCACAATCAGCTTGACCTTGCAGTCGTCTTCCGGAAAGGCAACGGTTGTTTCGCAGCCGGGAATCACATCGGGATGATGCGCAACTTGCCTGTAACTTTCCAGCGTGTCCGGGTCGGTCAGGGCGAGGAAATCCATGCCGCGCCGCTTGGCCAGCCGGTAAGCCGCTTCCGGTTCGGTCAGACTTTCCGGCGCGCCGAGCTTCTTCAGAAAAAAATTCGTCGGACGGTCGGAATAGGACGTGTGGACGTGCAGGTCTGCGCGGGGCATGGAGTGGTATTAGTTGCTTTGGATTGTATTAATTGTGTGGGAAGGAAGAGAGATTCTTCGGACTGCGAGTTGAAATCGAGATGAAGCGTTTTGAATAGTTGCAGTCCTCAGAATGACACGGAAAAGAAAAGAGTATTTATCTCATACGAAATCGTTAACGTCGAGCAAATATTCCAAAAGCTGTCATCCTGAAGGTCGCGATTACGACAACTTGGACACAGGATTATCTGCGACCTGAAGGATCTCTCTTGAGTTCTTACTTGACGGTTACTTTCCCTGCAGCAAGCGCATCGGCTTGCGCAGTCAAATCATTCAGCGCGTCTTCGAGCTTCTGTGAAAATTTATTCACATCCGCATTCTCGCCGGGAAAAGGAATCGGTTCGCCCCAGAGCAAAAAAACCCGTGAAAAGGGTTTGGGTACGGTGAAGCGATCCCAGGAACGAAAGGTCCAGCGGGATTTTCCGGCGAAGGTGGCGGGAATCACTTCGGCTCCGGCGGTGAGCGCGATATAGGGAGTGCCGGGCTTCATCTTGTAGATCGGTCCTTTGGGGCCGTCGCAGATCATCGCTCCGACCTGCCCGTTCTTCAAGCGCTCAACCATCAGCTTAGCGGCACCGCTGCCGCCGCGGGTGGAACTGCCGCGCACGGTTTCATAACCAAGTTTCTGCACCAGCCGCGCCACCATTTCGCCGTCGCGATGCTGGCTGATCATGGCCACGAAGTTCTTACGGCGGGCAAACCAAACCGGCACCATCATGCGGCCATGCCAGGTAATAGTCAAAAGCGGACGCACCGTGGCGATCCGCTCGTAAAATTGTTGGCCGATAACCGTAACGCGCCAGGTCGCGCCCAGTGCTAAGAGGGCAAGATGCCCTAAGCGTGAGCCGAGAAAGAAGAGAATACGATCCGTAACAGCGATGAAGAGAAGTTAATGACCGCGACTGCCGCAGAACGCAGAACGATACGCACATTCTCGAAAACCGAGGCGGTCGCATCCTCAGCATGCAGCAGCGACAGATTCAGCGCGTCGGGAATAGCCGCTACCTGATTAGAGGTTTCTTGAACTACAGCACACCCGGCATGTGAGGTAAGGACGATACCGGCTTGGGTATTATGAATAACATCGGTGAAAAGAGACACCGCGGAGACCGGCGTAGTAATTCCGGTTAAGGTGCAGCAATCACTCGAACAGGCGAAAGAAACAGATGTCGAGAAGATGAGCGCGAATAGAATTGCTGTGGAGAGTCTGAGCATGACTTTCATCTTCTGCTCCTTATTAAGGAAGCCTGAATATTTCAGAATTAATGAATGACTATTTGATTGCAGCCAGTAATGAGATTCTGGACGCCCCGCTTCCGAAGACTACAGCGGGTGTCCAGAATGACAGGTTAGGTACTCCCTGTCATCCGATACGATCTACGCTATTCCTCGGTTGAAGCATAGATCGCGACGGCGATGCCGGTGCCGACGACGCCGCCGAGAATGGTTTTGATCAAGGCCTTGCCGCGGGCTCGCTGATGATAGCCGAGCCGGAAGCCGTCTTCATAGGGCTTGGGCATTTCCGCGAGCCGTTGTTGTTCGGTTTGCGGCGGATGGGCGGTCCCCGTCTGGCTGAAGCCGACGGCGATTCCCGCGCCGAGCAACCCTAAAGCTGTTCCTCCAACCAAGCCCGCTCCGAACCAGCGCCAGCCCTGATAGTGCTGCTGGGCAAAGGCTCTGCCCTCCAGTCGGGCGGCTTCATCGTATTGTTCCGTATCTGCTGTTATATCAACAGCTTCGACATTTTCCTGGGCCAGTGATGCGACCGGAACGATGAGCATCAACTGAATCAGAAATATACTGATAATTTTGACCATATCCAATTGGCGCGAGGGTCCTTTATAAAATAACCGGACCGGGGTGTTTATGAGGATAATCGTTCAGTTCCGTAAAAGTTCAGCGGCCATTTCCGCGACCCGTCCGCCTGCGCCCGGTTCACCCAACTGGGCGCGGACTTTTTTAAGTCCTTCGCGGGCTTTTTTGATCTCCGCGGGAATCGTCAGCAGGGGAAGCAGGGCGGCGCAGAGGGTATCGGGATTGGCTTCATGCTGGATATATTCGGGAACGATTTCCTCATTCACCAGCAGGTTGGCCATCGCAATATGTTTGACCTTGATAATGCGCTTGCCAATGGCGTAGCTCAGCGCGGCGGTCTTGTAATAGACGATAAACGGGTTGCCGAAGTAGGCGGCTTCCACAGTGGACGAACCGGATTTGACGATAGACGCATTCGCATGTGCCAAAACACTATGCGACTGTCCGCGAACCCGTTTGATGCCCACCGTTTCCCCGAGGATGCGGTCGTACAGCTCAACGGGTACCTGCGGAACTTCGCTCAGCACGAATTGCACGTTCGCTTGAAATTTGCGCAGCTTTGCGACCGTTTCCAGCAAAACGGGCAGATGGCGGCGAATCTCCTGTTTGCGGGAGCCGGGGAAGAGGCCGACAACGCGATCATCCGCATTTAAGCCGATACTATTTAAATACTCCCCGCGCGGCGGAATTTCTCCCGCTTCGTCCAGCAGAGGATGCCCCACAAATGTAACGTTCGCTCCATATGATTCAAACACAGGAACTTCAAAGGGGAAGATGACGGCAATTCGATCCGCGAACTCAGCCAGTTCCTTGGCGCGTCCCGCTTTCCAAGCCCAAACCTGCGGGGCGATATAATAGAGTATTTTCGGACGGTAACTGTCTCGATACCGGACAAGCTTTCGCATCAGCGAAAAATGGAAGCCGGGATAGTCGATTAAAATCAGTAGTTCCGGCTTGCGCGTCAGGATCTCCGACAGCACTTTCCGCCGCACCGCCATGATGTAAGGCAAATGGCGGACCACCTCAGCGAAGCCCATAAAGGCGAGTTTTTTGGAGTGATAGAGCAGTTCGACTCCAGCGTCCTGCATCTTGTCGCCGCCTAATCCGAAAAGCTTGGCGTTTGGTAAAGATTCCTTGAGTGCCTCGACGACTCCGGCTCCGTGCAAGTCCCCGGATGCCTCACCGGCAGAGATGTAAATCGTTGAATTAGGTGAGGTTGACATTTAGGCTACTATTCATAATCTAAGCAAAAACTTTTTTTGACCGAACGAACTCGGGGAAGCGATTGAAAATATGAAATATAAGGTATAAGGTATGAAGGTTTTTAGCGTGATTATAGCCGGATTATGTGTCCAAAACAGTCGTTATTGTCAGGATTTTGGTGCTTAACTCGGTGTAGCGACTCTCTTGATTTGCGACCGTAAAGTATGTAATATACAACAAATTTCTCGAAAAAGCAAGTGAGTGGTGGTTTTGAGGGA
>JAHIZR010000087.1 GCA_018814465.1 bacterium
CGCCGATTAATTCCGCCCGCGCGGGGACGCACGGCTCGGCGGAGAAAGATTCCGGCAGGGAACCACTGCCGCTTAATCCCTGCTCAGCGGAGAAAACGACTCTGTCATTCTGGACACCCACTGTAGTCTGCGGAAGTGGGGCGTCCAGAATCTCATTCGCACTGCCGTGCGCGGCTACGGCGAAATGATGAGCGTAGGCGCCGATGAGGTTAACCTTGAGGACGTGGCCTTTGACTGAACGCGGCTCCGGTTCGCGGTCTCTGAAGGAATCACGATCAAGAGGCCCCCCTTTTGTCCCCCCGCGAACGGAGGGAGATACTTCATATCTCTTCAAATCAATCGTCAAGCCATCCTTGGTCACAAACCAGCTTCCCCCGCCGCCATCATACCGGAACGCAAATTCTCCCGGCCATTGCCCTTCGTTCGCCACGAAAAAGGCCGAACGGGAGGTTGGTTGGGCCAGTGCGAAGGATACCGCACAACAACAGAGAATAAGATATCTCATAGTTCCGACTCGCTCATGGTAGATCGGGAGGATCGGAGATCCTCCCCAACGGTTATTGTGATTACCTTAAGGCCTACGGTAGTGTTGTACGGCAGTGCACTCGGGATTCCGGCCGGGATGCGCGCTTCTCCATACTCGTTAATAAAAATTCTCTGCGCTTAGCCCGGCTCGGCGGAAGATTTCGGCGGGGTCAGCGTCCCCGCTCGGCGGAAGCTTCTTCAACCGTAATCCGTCTCGGCGATTCGGCTTAAGGTGGGTCAGCGGGAAATATTTTTTTGCCAAACGAACTCAGCTTAATGAATGATTGTATTATAAATAATACACACGTGAATTGCTGAAAAAGTTCGGGAAAGATGGCAGATTTGACTCATTTTGGATCTAAATCGCTTCATTTATGGGTATTTTCGAGAAATATCGAAATAGTCCTCAAGTTATGCTCAGATATCAGGATGTAATATACGACATTTTTCTTGAAAAAGCAAGTCTCTGTCGCATATTACGTAATTATCGTGAAATCAAGTTCCGGGCACCCGGGGACGGGAGCCTCGGCGGATTGCGGCAGGGAACCGCGTTCGCTTAATCCCTGCGCGGCGGAGAATTCCGGGCACCCGAGGACGGACGCCTCAGCGGAGAAGATTCCGGCCGGGTTGCGCACGCTGCACGTATCGGTGTTACTACAACATGATCGCTGCTTAACCCGGCTCGGCGAATCATTTTTCACAGTAATTCTTTATTTCGGGATAGGCTAAGTTCCGGGCACCCGGGGACGGGCGCCGCGGCGGATAAGAGATGGCATTAGCCGCTGTGACGGATGACGATGACATCGCCGTCCTTGACGATGTAGTCCTTGCCCTCCAGCCGGAGGAGGCCCTTGTCGCGGCAGCCGGGATAGCCGCCCTCGCGCACGAAGTCATCATAATGCACGACCTCAGCCCGGATAAAGCCATGCGCCAGGTCGGTGTGAATCACTCCCGCCGCCTCCACCGCCGTGGCATCGCGCATAATCGGCCAGGCGCGAGATTCCTTGTCACCAGTCGTCAGGAAACTGTGCATGCCAAGCAGCTCAAAGCTGGCGCGCAACACGCGGTCACGGGCGGCTTCGGTGATGCCCAGATCCTTCATGAATTCCTCCCGCTCTTCCCCTTCCAGCAGCGCGATCTCGCCTTCGATCTGCGCCGATAGAGCGATCGTATTAATACCCTGATCGGCGAGGCTCGCGTTCAGCGCCTGCACCTGCGCGGCGGAATCGGCCAACTTGTCATCCGCCACATTCACGATGGCCAGAATCGGCTTTTCCGACAAGCACTGAAAGCCGCGCATGAGTTTCTTATCGATGGCATCGAGTTCCAGCAGACGCAGCGGCTTGCCCTCCTCCAGAATGGCATGCGCGCGCTCCATCACAGCGATTTCGTGCTGCTCCTCATTTGTCGCAGGCTTCACCTTGCGCTGCCTGTGGAGCTTATCCAGCCGCTTCTCGATCACCACGAAATCCGCGAACACGAGCTCGTCCTGTACGCTGCGGATATCTTTTTCGGGATGCAGCTCGCTCACATCATCTCCCGCAAAGTCCCGTACGATGAGCAGAAGAGCGTCGGAGTTCTTAATCTCGCTCATCACCTGCCCTTCGAACCAGTTCTGCTTGGAGGAACCTTCCTCGATGCCCGGCGTGTCCACGTACTCGACCGTGACGTAATCCTTCTTCTTCGAATTGGACAGTTCGGCGAGCTTGTCCACACGCACATCGGGAACATGCGTGACGGCATGCAGCGCTTCGTGCTTGAAGGCGGCATTGGGATCGTTTTCCGTGCCCGTCAATAAATGAAAGACGGTGGTTTTTCCGGACCGGGGCGGTCCGATCAGTCCGATATTCATGGGGGATTCTCGTTGGATTATTAATTGAAGATTATGTCAAAAGATACCGAAATGTGAGCTTGTGAGCAAGTGAGAAAGGGGGGAATGTGCTCTGGGATTGACGGAAGATACCCCCCCTGCCCCCCCATTTCTCTTCGAGTAAATGGGGGGGAGAAGAAAAAGCCCACAGATAAGCTGCGGGCTTGGAGATTGGATGTCAGTAGAAAAACTAACGGGAATCGGAGAGATTCGCCAGCCGCACGAAATCGGCTTCGATCTCGCGCATTTCCTTATAGAGTGCCTGAGTGGAACCGCCGTGTGCAAGCTCGCGGAGTTCCTTGCAGTTTTGACGTAAAGAACGGGCGGCGCGGTTGTAGTGCTTGCGCTGGTGATAGGTGCCGTCCTCAAGCGAGCCGGGGACTTCGCGCGACGCCTGAAACAACGCCTCAGCATATTCACGCAAGTATGCGGATTCCGCGCTCTTGCGAGCTTCCAGCATGGGCACCATCTCATTATAGAAGACCTGTAGAGCTTCAGGTGCGCTGTCCGGGATGTAGTGCGGATCATTAAAGGAATAGCCCCAATCCGGATCGGCATAGGGGTCATCGGAGGCAAAAGCCGCGAATGTTAATCCTGCGCAGAGCAGGCAAATAAGCAGTGTACGCATATGAAATACCTTGGTCAGGCTATAAGTTTTTGTCCTGTCGCAACTTGCCGGTGGGGCAGTACTCTAAGCTGTGAATATACAATGCTAAATGAAGAATGTCAAGGAGTTTGTCGATTTTCTACAATTCGCATCGCAAGGATTGTGACGGAGCGACTCGCGAAAGAAAAAGACTACCCCCCTTCCGTCCCCCGTAAACGGAGGGAAACTCAGATTCCGGGCAGATCAGGAGATCTGCCTAGGCGGATTCTTATACTGCGGCGGGAGCGGGGATGGTTGTGATGAAGTCTTCGTCGCGGTTGGTTTCCGGTCCGTGCAGGGCTGTTTTCAGCGAGAGAATGGCGACTTC
>JAHIZR010000088.1 GCA_018814465.1 bacterium
GTCCGACATAGCGGCGCGTGTATTCTTCCGGTGTGATCGGGTTACCGAATTGCGTGCGCAATTCGGACTCCACTTCCGCGATCAACCACTCGCTGTCAATCAGCACCCCGTCGCAGTCAAAAATGATTTGGGTGATGGTGTTCATTTATTATAATCCGCGATCCGGAGGTCGCGGGTAGTAATCTTGGTGTTGACTTTAATAGCTGCTTCACCTTCTCTAATTTCGGAGAGATCCATGTCTCTCCCATTTTGGGTGTAGAATTATTGGTCATTTCTTAGCATGCTCCTTTACTTTTTCTTCACACTGCCTCAGGAGGGCTAGTTGCTTGTCTAGGGGCAAGTCATCAAAATCGGGTACGCTTGAGCCTATGACTTTGATGGGACCACTACTTGTTATTACGTAGCCAGGGTCTCCTTCTATCTCTAAAAGGTTAAACTTGCTGCCGCAATTATTACAATAAATATCAGATAGATCATGTGGAGGTTGCCACCTCCTAATTGTTCCACACATGCATGTGAGATCGATTGCTTCGTTTGAACCTATCAACCCTTGTCTTATAAAGAAATAATATTGGCTGTTTCGAGTTTTTAAATCCGAGATCATCTTTGTGATTGCTTGGTTCATAGAGTTCTCAAATGTTCGAAAGATGCTCGGCTCTATGGCCATCCTCAACGAACTAATAACAGAAGGAAGGTATATCTTGGAATAGAATTTCGTCGCGGTCTCGAGAATTTCATACTTAAGCTCACTAAAATTTTCTGTACTCGGAAGGTATGGGCCGATATTGTCGCCAAATATTACTTCACGTGAATTCGAGCCGGTAAAGAATGTTGAAACATATCCAATATGAGTAAATTCAGAGGAAAAGCTGAAAAGGTTCTTGATCTCTTCCTTGAAATCGGATTCAGCAGTTAGTCCCAAATTATCAAATAAAAAATCCACCTTCTCTCCAAACGATTTCTTGTCACATTTAGTAATTGTCGATTCCTGTCCGCGAACTCTTTCATTATAGGCAAGTCCTTCGAATTCAACCAACGATTCTTGAACTTCTGCATTGAAGATGCCGTGCTTGATCGATTTTGTCGCATACTTATTGAAGCTACGCAACGAAGTCAATACTTGAAAATTGGTCGTCTTTGGATCAAGTAATGTGAGTTGGTAAGCATCTGAAACCAAGCTGTCTATGAATTGTCGCGAGGAGGTTACCAGATTGTTAAAATCAAGAAAAGTTTTCTTAAGAGCAGACACATTTTCAATTGATATTCCTTGCCTGTCGTCTGGTTGAGTATAGAGAATAAGCTTTCTGATGATACTAATATCATTAAGAAGAATTCGTGGAACGATCTTTCTGAAATGAAAGAGACGTTTTGACTGATCCATAAATTCGGTTGTGACCATAGCATCATCTTGAAAAGCACTATTTATTTGCCCATGAATCATGTCCAATGCTTCAATGCCCTCATCAAGCAAATTGTTCACATATCGGATGTTATTGCAAAGCACTTCGTAGTTATTCAATGCAGCGGTTGATTTTCGCTCGGATAGATTCTCTGCGATGCTCTTCAGAATGTCAACTTCGTTCATTGGCCAATTCCTCGGTATGTTTTCTTCTTGCCTCGAAAGTTCAGTGATTTCGTGCACCGTTGCTTCAGTGTTCATTTCGCCTCCCTTCTACTTCCCGATACAAAACTTAGAGAATATGCGGTCGAGGATGGATTCGCCGACAGATTCGCCGGTGATTTCGCCGAGGTGATTCACTGCGTCGCGGAGGTCGGAGGCCATCAGCGTCGGCTCGGCAAGCTGCGTGGCGGCGCGCTGGATGGACGCGGCGGCGGCGGTCAGGCAGTCATGATGACGCGCTTCGGAGACCACAATCTCGGCCTGCGCGGTCTCCTCACTCGACAGAAACTCGATCAGCGCCTGATTCAAGCGATCCACCCCCTCATGCGTCAGGGCGGATAACTCGATTTCGCGAAAAAACGTGATTTGGGGGCGATTTATCGCGATTTCTTGCGATTTTTGCCGTAAATCCAACTTGTTTTGCACGAAAATGACCGATTTCGAACCTAACAGGTTTAGTATCGTTTCATCAGGCAACAAGGGATTGCTCTCGTCGACCAATAACAGCACCAAATCGGCCAATTCGATGGTTTTGCGGGTGCGAGTGATGCCCTGCGACTCGATATGATGATCGGACTTGCGCAGCCCCGCCGTGTCCTGCAGGATGACCTCGATGCCGTCCAGTTCGACGCGGGCTTCCACGACATCGCGGGTCGTGCCCGGCTCGGGGCTGACGATGGCGCGATCCTCCTGCAAAATCGCATTCAGAAGCGTTGATTTACCGGCATTTGGAGCACCAACCAACGCAACCCGCAAGCCTTCTAGCACCAGCCGTCCCCGCCGAAAGGTAGCGATCAATTCATTTAGTTGACCGGTCAGCAAATTCAGGGTCTCTAA
>JAHIZR010000089.1 GCA_018814465.1 bacterium
TCAGCTTATTATCCAGCGAAGCCTGTCCCGACCAGATTCGACCTTGGGCGATCTCTCCGACATAACTTGTATCCAGATCGCGCGCAGTTGCCACCGCGCCGACAAATCCGTGATACAGGTCCTTTATCAACCACTCCATTCGACCCTTCTCTTCTTCATCGAGATTCCGATCCGGCACGGTAATACCGAGGAACGGCAGAGTGACTCCATTACCCAAATCGGCATGGTCACCGATTTGAACATAGTCATAAGTAAAACCGGTTTTGTCGGTCAGTCCTTCATTCCAGACCCAACCCGCAATCACACCGATCGAACCTGTAATTGAGAAGGGTGACGTATAGATTTTGTCGGCATTCATGCTGATCCAATAACCTCCGGAACCTGCCACCGAACCTTGCGATACAATCATCGGCTTCTTTTCTGATACGGTTTCCATCTCAGCCGCAACCAAGTCGGAAGGCAGGGGATCACCGCCGGGCGAATCCACGCGCAGCACGACCGCCTCAATTTTGTCGGACTTGGACAATTTACGAAGCAGTCTTGACGTGTAGCGTCCGCGTATCCCGGAATCCATATCGCATTCACCCAAGGCATAGACGACAGCAATCTGTGGATATTTGCCCCAATTCTGATCGGCAAACCTGTCTTCGAATCCTTCTTCCTTGTTCACGAACTTCGCATCGTTCCCGGACAGCGCTTCTACAAATTCATTCACGTCATCCCAGCGGCCGATCGTATCCACCAGTCCGGAGCTGAGGGCATCCTGCGGGCGAATGAAAACCAACGTATCCACACAGGCTCTTAGTTGTTCAGGTGTCAAATCCCTGCCTTCGGTGATACCGCGTTCCCATTCCTCATAAAAATCATTGATTAAAGCCAGCCTTTGTTCACGATCCTTTTCAGACATCTCCCGCCGAGCCAGTGATTCGAAAGCTGATTTGTAGTCGAAGAAACGCCATTCTTCGACTCCCAAGCCGATCTTTTCCATGAATCCCTTCCAGAACGTGCGGCCCGCATGAAAACCGGGGACCATAATCGAACCTTGCGGATCAATCCACAGGTAATCGGCAACTGAAGCGAAGTAATAAAGTGTCATTCCCGCGCGATCGAAGTAAATATAGACTTTTTTGCCTGACTGTTTGAATCCTTGCAGAGCTTCCCGCAGTTCCCACATCATTTCGCGAGAACCGGAGAAGCCCGATAAATTGAGAGCCAGCCCGTCAACTCGCGTGTCCATCTTGGCCTTCTCGATATTATTCAGCAGCTCCAGCATGGCGTGCCGATCCGGGTCATACCACCGCGATGTCTGGTAGGTAAGATGCCCCTTCATATTCAATGAGACAACACGTTCATCCCGATTAAAGCGGTCAAGGTCGAACTTCGGAGCAAGATCGCCCAAGCGAATGAGATAACTCGTTGACATGCGCTCCGAGTCATGATCATAATGCGGCGTGACATGAAATCCGACATCGTCCAGCGTCAAACCCAGGCTGATACTAAAGATTTTATCCTGCGAAAATCCCGAAGGCTTGGTCAGCTTCGCCGCGACTCGGAAGCCATCCAGCGGCATAATTTCCGCGCCGGTTCCCCAGTGCATGGTTGTTGCATTGTCATATTTCCGGTAAGCGGCATCGGCAAAGAGGGTAAGACAATGTGTGCCGAAGGGACGAACACCGATATCCGAAATTCCCCGCAGATCGCCATGCTTCAAGCCGATAGAGGCCGCATTCCCTACCGACAAATAGCGAAAAGGACGGCTGATATTCCCCAGCGTCAGCATGTTGTCGCGCGATAGATAGTCCGTATCACCTTTCGACCAACCATACGACAAGCCCCAATAATCATCAGGTTCGCCTCCTCCGAGCGAGATCGCGTAGTCATCGATCCGTCCTCTTTGAGGCTCCGATAATCCGGAGACATCATTGATAGGAGCACTGCGCAGGAAATCGGACCGCCTCATTGAGAAGCCGATACCATGTCCACCGGCATAGAGTCCCCAATTGTCCATTCGATGATTCGATACATTCCGATCATTCCAACTGAAGGCGATTTCGCTGCCGCGCATGGCCGCCCAGGCCGCCGGATTCCAGACCGCCCCCAAGGCTCCGCCTTGAGTTCCGGGTGTTGCGGTCAAAACCTGTGAAGCTGCCGAGTAGTCAGGAAAATCCGTCTCGATTTCCTGAGCAAAAACAGCGCTGACAAGCAATAAGCTCAGCGCAAATATAAGTATGTGTCGTTTTTCCACTTGCATGAGTCAAGTCCGTTTGTGATTGTCTACTCGATAAGAGCGCTAATTCGAATGCTTTGTTGCAGGCTTATGGAATCTCCAGCAACACATCAATACGGCGATTCTGTGCCCGCCCTTTTTTCGTGCTATTGTCAGCAATCGGCTGCGTCTCCCCATATCCCGCGACCGTCAATTCGCTTGCGGGAATATCCAGCTTCTTCGCAAGCTCCATGGCAACTGCATGGGCTCTCCGCTCTGATATCTTCTGATTGTTTTCTTCGCCGCCTTCTGAATCCGTGTGGCCCTCGACCGTGATAGACGCTCCCGGGAAAGTCTGAACCGCTTTCGCGACTTTTCCGATCAGCGCGATTTGCGAAGCCGTTAAGGAACTTTTGCCGCTGGCGAACTGAATCCCGATTACTCGTATGATGACATTTCCAATTTCATTCTGCACGACCAAAGCTTCGCTCGGCTGAAACATCGCTTGGGCAACGGTAACCTGACGCGCCGTCTCTTGTTTTTTGTCAAGCTCTTCGCGAGCTTTGCTGCGCGCGCCTTCGATATCCTCAAGCCGTTTTTCAAGTTCGATTATTTTATGGTGCGCGTCCGCCAAGCTGGTTTGCGATTCCGTCAAGGAAGCTTCCAACGAAGCTTGGGTCGCGTTCAGGGCCGTGCGCAATGAGTCAATTTCGTGTTTATACGCCTGATCACGATTCTCGATCAGTCGCTCGAACTGAGAAAGCGTTTTTGATCCTCCGGGAGCGAAACTAATGGTTCCTCCCAATTCCTTCGCGATGTCCAGCAACAGATCCTCATAAGGCAGCAAGCTGGCTTCCCACGGATATTTCTGTGTTTTGGCTTCATCCGCATAGCCAATCATCGCGATGGATTGACGGGCAAGGTTTTCCGCTTCCTGCGCGTGACCGCGGGCGCTATCCAAGTCCTCCTGCGCGACTGCCGTCTCGGCGCGGCTCATAGCCTGCTGTGCTCGAGCCATCAGGGTCGGAGTCACACGATCCGCTCCCTGTTTCTCTGCTTCTTTCAGTACGTCTTTAGTGGAACTCAGTATTTCATTGCGCAGACCTTCGCGCCGAATCGCCCAGTATTCTCCCGCGATTTCATCTGCCTCCGAAGCCGCTCTTTCCGCCCTCCCCTGTTCAGCATCTCGCACAGCGGCTCCAAGCCGATCTTCGGCTTGCAGCCAGGAGTCCGGCGCCGACTTATTTCCTCCCGATTCAAGCACAGCTTGGCGGGCAATCAGGGCACCATTTAGCAGTTTAGCTGTTGTTTGGGCGGTCTCGCGAGCTGTTTTAATTTCATCCAGTACTCCGACCAACTGTATTCTGACTAAACGTTCATCGCTCTGTCGCGATCGCAGCGATTGGGCTTCCGCATAATTATCGTTCGCCTTGCGCATTGCACGGGGTGCCAGCAGCGCAAGATCATCCAGTGTTGCTTCTTCCAGCGCCACTTCCGCCTGAGCGAACAACTCATCCAACGCCACATCCGATTTGTCCTGCGGCCTAAGGGTTCCCGGCAGAAGCAGGCAAAGTAATCCGATAGTTATTGATGTGTGTAATATTCTGCGCATGCTTTATTTCATTCGATTCGTAATGATTCAGTTTAAGGATAAGGGAGCAGCGCCGGAGTTAATTCATCGATCCGCGCCCAGCCGGCTGTGAATCCGATTTTAACCATATCCTGCTCTGTCCCGATAAAGGTCAAAGGAGTGTTTAACAGATCGCCTTCGATATAGCGATCTTGGGTCGGCACGCGAACTCTGGCGAAACACAGATTGCTGCCGCATCCCCAATCAAAACCCTGCCACCGCTTGCCGTATTGCTTCCACTCGCGCTGTGGGACATATCCTTCGATACCCGCTTGTGCCACCAGCTCAACGAGATTTCCGACCTGTGCCATAACCTCGCACGGTCGATTCGGCATCATAGGCAAGAAGTCTTCCATCGAATCATAATCGGGTTTGCCGTTGATGAAATTCAGCATCTTCAGCCGGATCGGTGTCCTCGAAGCGTATGCTTTCGTTGTCCAGACATTCGGTTGATAACCGGGCGCCCAGATTGCTACCGCTTCGTCCGTTGCCAGCAATATGAAGCTCTGCCACTTGTCAATTCCCAGAATTTTATCTCCTGGAATACCTGCTTGCCGGTAATCAAGATCCGTCAGCTTGCCTGATTTCAGAGAATAAAATATGAGATGTCTGGTAAGATCCGGCTGTGATTCATACAACACCACAACCGTATCGCGAACAACCTCTATCCACTGCGGAGCATTGGAAACCAGTGACGGGGAATAGATTCTGCCGAACTGCTCCCGTTTCGGATTAAACCATCCGAGTCCGCCGCAGGTCTGCCCATTCCGGTCTTCAGCCGTCAGCCCGAACCAAAGCACGCCGCGATTGAACGCCATCGTTCCTATTGTCTCGCGAACATCAGCTAATGACTTCGGAGGATTGGACCACTTTTCCAGAAACGGTTTGGCCGCTGTCTCAGTCAGTTCAGGCAGCGTATAGACAATCGGCAACTCGGGAATCCTGATCCGCTCGATCGCGGATCCTCGATAAAAGAAGTATTCCGAATCAAAGACTACTGTATTCGTTGGGATTTTTCGGGGCGGAAGATTGATCGAATCGCGCGGCAGAGTATAGATCAGCTTTGATTCAAGATGATAGTAGGCTACCCACTTATCATTGGAAAAACAAATCCGGTTATCATCATACGTGATTTCCGGGAATGACATCAACCAAGGTTTACCGCAGAAGGCTTTGTCCGACAAGATCGACAAAGCAAGCAGGATGAAGAAGAGTGAATAATGGATTTTGCGCACTTAAGAAAACAGGTTGGGTCCGTGTCCGACTCCGCTGAATGCCCACTCCATGAGCGATCTCAGCAGAATCACGATAATGGCGGCGATAATTGTCCGAAAGAAGCCGATCCCCAGCCCGATCAGCAGGATAAAGAAATTAATCACGAACACAATCGCGCTGGAGAGCCAAAAGGAGTGTCCGAGGATAAAATGAACACCGCCGGAGATAAAAGCGAGCGCCAAAACGGTAAAGAAGACCCGCACCAATCCCGGCGCTTCTTCGCGGCGGCGAGCAACAATGCTGCATGCCAGATAATACAGCAGCGCTTCAACGATTAATTGAAGGAACATGATACCGTTGTGTAAATTCTGGAAAGAAGAGCCGCTTCAGCGCTGATAGACAACGCGCGTGACCGCTGAAGCATTCGCATTCGACCAATGGATGAAGTAATTACCGGCGGCAAAGCCGGAGAAATCCACCGCATATTGTGCTGAAGTCGAGAGTGTCAGGACTTCGCTATGAATAATCCTGCCCAGCAGATCCGTCACGATCAGAGTATACTCTCCGGGAGATGCAATCGCTAATCGCAGATTCGCCGTCGAGTTAAACGGATTCGGATAGACGGAGAGCGCAAGATTGTCCGGTACTGCCGGATCGACAACCGGAGATACCGCGAGCGCGTCATACTCCAGTACAGTCATTCCTGTGGAATGCGACGCCACCAGAACATGCGTGCTCGGGTTCACGGCGAGTCCGGTAATACCTGAGGGAACACCCGCGGCGTCTACAGCAGCCGGATTATCCTGCCGCTGATCGAGGTACTGGATCACCCCGGTCGACAGTCCGACAAACGAATGCTGATCCGCTCCAGTCATCGCGGAAATCAGTCCTTGCGCATTATGCGATCCCGCTAAATTGTAGGTCGCATCCTCAAGAGCAAACATCTCCGCATCCTGAGCATAATTCACATAGGGGGGTGCCAACGCCACCATTGTCAACCGGCCTGATCCATATTGATCGGAGAATTCAAGCGACGAGCCGTCAATATCGAGTACGAAGCCGCCGCTGTTGCTGCCGCAATGGATTCGCATGGATTCGCCGTCGATGACGGCGCGTGTTGCCGCTCGCCCGTAAGAATCGAGGATATTGATACTGGCCGGATTGCTCGCGCCTAAGAGATAGACTCCCCCCGCTGTCGCAACAGCGATCAGTGTGTCGTGCGCCGTGGCATGCAATACTGGGTATGTCAGGATTCTATTTGCTACCCATGTCGGGCTACCGGGATCACTTACATCAATCACGATCAGTCCCGTACCCTGTCCGGCACAGTACGCATAATCCCCGGCCACACTGACTGACAGCAGGGAACCCACTCCCGGAGCAACCTGACCCGCAATCGTCGGATTCTGCGGATTAGATACATTGACAATCGTGAGATTATTGGATCCGGTTGTATAGGCATAGTCTCCCTGCAGGTCAATATGTGTACGCGGCGTCATAGTTCGGGTTCCGCGAACATGCAAATCTTGAGCGTTAAGTATCGTTGCAATCAGCAACAATGCGGCTATCATGAGCCTGTTCATGGTGAATACCAACTCTTTGACTCTGTAATTTATCAGCAAAGTACTAATTTTTTTAATGAGTTGCAAGAGAATGTCAGCGGCTTTCATTATTCGTCTCACTTGCCAGAGAAGGGCGCTTTTCGTATATTCATCCACCTTATCAAGAATTTCTCCCTCCTATGGTTTTTGAACAAATCCGTACCGGCGGCGACCGGAATTTCGGCTATCTCATTGCCGATCCTGAAACCAAAGAGGCCGCCGTTGTTGATCCTTCCGGTGCGCCCGACTTGTTCCTCCTGAGGATTCAGCGTCTTGGCTTGAAGCTTCGCTGGATTCTTTGCTCCCATTCCCACTGGGATCATACGGGAGGAATCAATGAGTTAAAGCAGGGAACGGACGCCTTACTTGCCATGCACGGTTCCGCTCCCATGCCGCTGGATAGACCGCTTGAAGACAGCGACACGCTCAACCTCGGCAAACTCGCGCTTCAGATTATTCATACTCCCGGACATTGCGATGATGCGATTTGTATCCTGATCAACGGCAACCTGATGACCGGAGATACGCTGTACGTCGGCAAAATCGGCGGAACCGCCTCCGACTCCGATGCGCGCAAACAATATGACAGCCTCCATCGCAAGTTGATGACGCTGCCTGAAGAGACGAAAGTCTATCCGGGACATGATGTTGGAGTCCGTCCGTCTTCGACTATCGGGGAGGAAAAACGCAATAATCCGTTCATCCTGCAACCGGATATTCAGCATTTCCTGCATCTAAAGGCGAATTGGGCGGACTATAAGAAGCAGCACGGCATTTCGTGAATCAAACCGAAAAAGCGCAATCCGCTCTGCTCCCGGCGATTATTGCGGTGTCATCATCCGCAATCTTTATCCGTTGGGCGGCGGCGGTGCCGCTCGCAGCGGCGTTCTGGCGCAGCGCGATGGCCGGACTGCTGTTTCTCCCGCTTTTTCTGATTCCCCGCTTTCGCCGCGAATTGCACAGCCTGTCCCGGAAGCGGATCGGAGTCATTGCGGCAGCGACGGTTATTATCGCCCTCCATCAGATCTGCTTCATCACCAGTTTAAGTTATACGTCGATTGCCGCCTCAACGTTTCTGACCAGTACTCAACCTATCTTTACCGCCTTTTTCGGCAGCCTGATTCTAAAGGAGCGCGTCGGAATAAAAAGCTGGGGAATGATTGCCGGAGCGTTGGTGGGGATGGCATTAATCACGATGGATCGTCCCATTGAGGGCGCATTCTTTGGGAATATGCTCGCCGTCCTCGCCGCAATTCTCGCCGCTCTTTATTCGCTGGCGGCTCGGAAGCTTCGGCAGACGACCCCGCTGGTTCCCTTCATGATGATTGTGCATATCAGCGGCTCTCTGTTTCTTGGACTCCTGCTCTTCGTGTTCGATATCCCCTTCGCCGGTTATGAGATGAAAACCTGGTTGGGTCTGTTCTTATTGGCTTTCCTACCGACTGCGATCGGGCATAGCCTGTTAACCTTCTCGGTCGGTTTTCTGCCCGCCTTTATCGTTTCCTCATCGTTGTTGGGTGAACCGGTTGGAGCAACTATTCTGGGCGCGCTTTTTCTCGGCGAAGTTCCGGGAATACAGACTATTATCGGAGCAGCCATTATCATTTTATTCATCCTTGGAATTGTCCGGACGGGTCATATCCGGGTGATTCCTGAACCTTTACGAGATTAATAACTTGAATTCCTCAGATTCTGTTATTTCCATCGAGAACCTGACATTTCGTTATGGTTCTCAGACCATTCTGGAGAACATCTCGCTGGAGGTCGGTCGCGGCGAATTTGTCGGTTTGATCGGACCCAACGGAGGCGGCAAGACCACCCTGCTGAAATTGCTCATCGGACTGGAAAAGCCGCAATCAGGCACGATTTCCATCTTTGGGGAACGCACCGACTTATCTAATGAATGGCGATTACGAGTCGGTGTCGTACCGCAATTCCAAGCTGAGATTCCTCGTTTCCCCGTACTGGCGAGAGATGTTGTCGAGATGGGACTTTTTGTTCGCGGGCGCACCGCACTGTCAAAACAAGAACGAGAAGCGCGAGTTGCTGAGAGCTTTGAAATGGTCGGCGCTTCATCATCTGCCAACAAGCCGATGTGGGAACTTTCCGGCGGTCAGCGGCAGCGAATATTCATCGCAAGAGCCCTCGCTGGAAAGCCAGAGCTTCTCCTATTGGACGAACCGACCGTCGGAGTTGATTCACATGGACAGGATTTGCTGTATACTTGGATTCGA
>JAHIZR010000090.1 GCA_018814465.1 bacterium
GCATCTATCGATACGAACTCAAGTTCCGTCGCCTTCACAACATCCTGCCGCAGCATACCTACCTCACGTTTGTACCACTTGATTAACGGACTTATCATAACAAAAATCCCCGCTATATGCGAGGACTTTGTCAGCAATCTGTAGCCCTGCAAGATTAACTTACAGGGCTTTCAGTTGGTGCACCCACAGGGACTTGAACCCCGAACCAATTGATTAAGAGTCAACTGCTCGGTGTTGTATTTTAATTACTTACGATTAATTAGGGACAGTTTTAGGACAGTTTCAAAGATAGCGAGAGGTTGGTTATTGTGAATGTTACTGTCTGTATCGAAGCGCTTTTTATTCCGGGCAGTTAGAGAGTTATCGGTAAATAAAAAAGCCTGCGCATTTTTGCGCAGGCTCTTACTTAGGGGAACGTTTCGCTTACCAGCGATTGTCCTGACGGGGCGCGCGTTCAGTGCGCTCTTTGGCCTCGTTCACGCGGAGTGCGCGACCGCCCATATCCTTGCCGTCAAGTTTGGACATGGCTTCGGCGTAATTTTCCATTTGGATAAAACCGAAACCGCGCGGACGACCTGTCTCACGGTCGGTTAATAGTTCCACAGAATCCACCGTACCATATACGCTGAACATTTCACGAATTTCATCTTCCGTTGCTGTGAACGGAAAGTTTCCTACATAGAGTTTCTTCGACATTGTCGATGCTCCTAAACACGTCCCGATTTTAAAGTGCGCCATGCGGCACCGAAGTGGGACCGTTGGCAGAATAATACTTGAGAGTATTGCGTCTCTCGCTCGACCTCCGGAGGTTCTCCGCTACGTACGAATGAGGACGAGGGACGTATTCGGCCATTCGACAAACAAAGTCATTTCCTGAAAGAAAATCGTGCATGCATAAAAAAAGACCGGTTGAATACCGGCCTGATCCGTCTGCAACGAAAACAATATACGCAATAAAAGAGGGATTTCCTAATGACGTCGCATGTCTCCGCCACTCGGACTCAAAGTAGATATCTGCTGTGCTATGTCCGTCAAGCGGAGCACTCTCTGTTATTTCCCATATCTAAGTGCCCGAATCTCGCAGTTTACCAAACCACATGCCGCAATTCCATAGGTTTGCCTTTATTACATGTCACAAACGATGCAAGTGTTAAATAATTAATAATGAAATACATAGAGTGAAAATCAGATAAAAGCAAATAGGAGTAGCGAATCGAGAGAAAGAATCGTATATTATTCACATGACTAATTCTCTTGAATAAATCGAATGCCATACTCCTATTCAATTCCAATCGATTCTAACAGCAAAACATGGAGTCATTTTTAACCATGGCTACATCCAAGCGCAAGCCCGCAGCAAAAAAGATGGTAAAGAGCCCAAAGAATACTAAGAATCACAACCAAAGACCAATTTCTCTGAATGGCAGACACGGCGGTTTAGCTGCACCGCCGGATGCAAGTACGCCTCGCGGTCGAATCTTTATGGCTGCAAGCAAGTTGTTTTCGGAATACGGCTTCAAGAGTACAACTACCCGAGCCATTGCCGAAGAGGCAGGGGTGAATCAGGTCATGTTGCACTATCATTACGGCAACAAAGTAAATTTGTACGAAGAGGTTCTGAAATATGAGGGGATGACAATGCTTTCAGTCATTTTCGGGGATAACCCCGACCATAAATCGCCTGAGGAAATGCTGATTGATTCTCCGATCCGGCTAATGACGGTTATGCATGACAATCCGCAATGGGCTTCTTTGCTGAGGCGGGAAATTGCTGATGGCGCCGTCCATCTGAGGAATGCCTTGCGGAGCGTTGCTGAACACGGACCGCTCGGCGCAAATCTTCATTTTCATGACGCGTATCTGGAAGCGGTGCGGACGGGTAAGGCTGTGGATCTGCCGATTGAAGCGGTGCGCGAATGCCTGCTGGCTATCGGCTACAGCGCCATCTATCTTGCCCCGCTGATTTCGATGATCAATGAGCGTGATTTTCACGATGACCAAGTGTGGGAAGAATGGAAACTCACTTTAAGCACGATTCTCAAAAAGGGTCTGCTTATTTCTGTCGATAAATCTCGATCAAATTAACATCCAAGACGGAGCTGAGAAAACAGCACACTAAATTTAAGAAAAGCGCTCCCACAAAAAGGAATTCTAATGAGAATGCTTAGACCGCTAAAGGCGGTTGTCTTGGTGTCGTCACTATTAGCCTTAGTTTCAGGCTGCTCGGAAACGACCACAAAGGATGTCACAGATGCGAAAGCGAACGCCGCCAGGCTTCAGCAAGCCGCCGATGAAGCGCTTGTTGACGCTAAAATTGCCAGTCATCAACTGGAGTGGCGAAAATTCAGGACCGACGCAGAAATCACGATTTCCGCGAACGATAGCACAATCAACTACTATAGGAATAAGATAGCAGGCACCGGCAGCGATCGACGGACAATGTATACGAAGAAGATCGATTCACTTGAACTCAAAAATAAAAGACTTAAGTTGGTGCTGGAGTCGTATCCAGATAGCACCATAAATACCTGGGAACAATTCAAGCGCGATTTCAGTCGCGATATGAATGATCTCAGTGCGGCGCTCAAGGACTTCACTGTAACCACTAATTATTGAATTAGCTTCAGTATGAATCCAGTTGAGTACGAAGTATGTAAATAGAAAATGTATTCTATAACATCCGATAATACACACACTAATTATAACATTTACTGATCGAAATAAAGATGCAACGGAGTTCTCATGGTATCGGCTATTGTCATTATTGTCTTAATCGCAATTATCGGGACCGTAGTATATACTACATCCTTATCTAAGCGTCCTTGTCCACATTGCCATACAATGATGCCGAAAAAAGTGACTGAATGTCCTCATTGCCATAAAAGTGTCTCGCTCCGATATTGAGGCATGCTTTGTGGAGAAGCAGTTTATTCATAGAGTTGAATGAAGGAAACAGGAAATGAAAATACTTCTGGTTTATCCTCGTTGCCCTGATACCTTTTGGAGTTTCAGGCACGCACTTAAATTTATCTCTAAAAAGGCCGGCAGTCCTCCGCTCGGGCTTCTTACGGTTGCAGCGTTATTGCCAGAAGCTTGGGAGAAGCGCCTTGTTGACATGAATGTGAAGGATCTGAACGACGAGGATATCCGCTGGGCGGATTATGTTTTTCTGGGTGCGATGTCGGTACAGCAGGAATCCGCACGTTCTGTGATTCGTCGCTGCAAATGTCTGGGGGTAAAAGTGGTTGCGGGAGGACCGCTCTTCACCGCGAGGCATGACGTTTTTGCCGGAGAAAATGTGGATCATTTTGTATTGGGCGAGGCGGAGATCACATTGCCGCTTTTTCTGAAAGACCTTACCGCCGGGTGTCCTAAGGCCGTTTATACAACCGAAGAATGGGCTGACATTGGGACTACACCGATACCGCTCTGGGAACTGATCAATCTAAAGCACTATGCGATGATGAACCTCCAGTATTCGCGCGGTTGCCCGTATGACTGCGAATTCTGCGATATCACGGTGCTGTATGGCCGCCGACCTCGGACCAAGACAAAAGAGCAGGTGATTGCTGAACTGGATAGTCTCTATCTTCAAGGCTGGCGCGGACACATCTTTCTGGTGGATGACAATTTCATCGGCAACAAAATTAAAGTTAAGCGCGAAATTCTGCCGGCTATCATCCAATGGATGAAAGTGAGAGGACATCCGGTCACGCTGTCCACCGAAGCGTCGCTTAACCTCGCGGACGACGACCAACTCCTTGACATGATGGCCGAGGCGAGATTTAACTCGGTGTTCGTCGGGATCGAGTCGCCGAATGAGGAGAGTTTGATTGAGTGCGGTAAGCATAACAACAGAAACCGTGACATGATCACGTGTATTCGCAAGATCCAAGGCGCGGGTCTGGAAATTCAAGGCGGCTTCATCGTCGGATTTGACAGCGATCCCGTTTCGATCTTCGACCGTCTAGCCGGGTTTATTCAGGAGAGCGGAATCGTAACGGCAATGGTGGGATTGCTAAATGCTCCGCGTGGTACCAGACTGCACGAACGGCTGCTCAAGGAAGGGCGGCTGTTCGAGAATTTTTCGGGTGACAACACCGACGATACTATGAATTTCGAGCCAAAGATGAACTCCGACATTCTTTTAAAGGGTTATCAAAGTGTGCTGCGCAGCATCTATGCGCCCCGGCACTATTACGCACGCGTGAAGCATTTTTTGCGGGGATACAAATCGGTCTCCCGCAGCGGGTTTCATCTTGGCTTTGGTCAAATCACCGCATTTTTCAAATCTATTGTATTTCTGGGCGTTGTCGGAGGAGAGAGAGTTCACTACTGGAAGCTTTTTTTCTGGTCTCTCTACCGCCGCCCAAGGCTTTTTCCGCTGGCGATTACCTACGCAATATATGGGTTCCATTTTCGGAAGGTGTTTCAACACCATCTCGAAGGTTCCGAGATTTGCTGAATGACCTGACAGTGGAAACAGGTAATTCGAGAAGACTCGAAAGATATTTACTACTATACGACCGATAACAATACGGATCACAATTTGACAAATTCAACCGGAAAGATCAATCGCATCGCATTCATTGGCAACTACTTGCCACGCCAGTGCGGCATAGCAACCTTTACCACTGATCTTTGTGAAGCAGTCGCAACTGAATTCAGCGAGACGACGTGCATAGCTTTGCCCGTCAACGACACTGAGGCCGGGTATGCGTATCCAGCACGCGTTCGCTTTGAATTAACCGAGAAGGATATTGATTCCTATCGCCGCGCTGCAGACTTTCTGAATATCAATAATGTGGACGTGGTGTGCCTTCAGCACGAGTATGGTATTTTCGGCGGGAAGGCGGGAAGCCACATCCTTGCCCTCCTTCAGGAATTGTGCATGCCCATCGTCACGACCTTTCATACGATTTTGCAGAATCCCGATCCTGATCAGCGACGAGTATTAAGAGAGATATCTCTCATGTCGGATCGCGTGGTTGTTATGAGTGATCGCGGCAAGAGCGACCTGCAAAGAGTTTATGATATCTCCCCTGATAAGATTGATATGATTCCGCATGGAATTCCCGATCTGCCGTTTGTGGATCCAAGTTTTCATAAGGATTTGTTCGGAGTTGAGGGCAAGATTGTCCTGCTCAGCTTTGGATTGCTTTCTCCGAACAAAGGACTTGAGAACGTCATCGGCGCCTTGCCCGCCATTTTAGCTCGATATCCGAACGTGGTCTATATGATTCTCGGTGCAACCCACCCGCATGTCATAAAAGCTGAAGGTGAGACCTATCGTTTGTCCTTGCAGTTGATGGCTCAAGAAAAAGGCGTGGAAGCCAATGTAGTCTTCTATAACCGTTTTGTCAGCTTGGAGGAACTCATTGAGTTCATCGGAGCGGCGGACATTTATATTACTCCATATCTCAACAAGGCTCAAAGCACTTCCGGTGTTCTGGCTTACACGCTTGGGGCCGGCAAGGCTGTGGTTTCGACGCCGTATTGGTACGCGGAGGAAATGCTGGCGGAGGAGCGGGGAATACTGGTGCCATTCAATGATCCGGCAACCTTAGCCGAGCGAGTAATTGATCTTCTTGATAATGAATCCGAACGCCATGCTATGCGCAAACGAGCATACTTGTTTGGACGAGAAATGATCTGGCCGTTGGTTGCGCGGCGGTATATGGAATGTTTTGGGCGTGCGCAATCCGAACGCCGGCATTTCAAGTCACCCGGATTTATGGCACGAGCGTTAGATAGGCGGCCGCGAGAACTGCCTCCCCTCAAACTCGATCATTTACGTCACATGACCGACGAGACCGGTATGCTGCAGCATGCCATCTTTACTGTTCCCAATTATCACGAAGGTTATACGATAGACGATAACGCGCGAGCGCTAATGGTCAGCACGATGCTGGATGAAGTCGGAAGGGGTGAGGCTTTTGATCTTGCTTCCCGCTATCTCGCTTTTGTATGGTACGCCTTTAATCCTAAAAATGGGCGTTTTCGAAATTTTATGGATTACCAGCGCCGCTGGCTGGAAGATGACAGCGGTTCCGACGACAGTCATGGCCGCACGCTATTAGCACTGGGAACGGTATTGGGCCGCTTTAACACTTCAGCCTTGCATAGTATGGCCGGCTGGATGTTCGAACAGGCACTGCCTGCTATCATTGCAACGACCAGCCCGCGGGCATGGGCATTCGCGTTGATTGGCATTCACGAGTATCTACAGAGGTTTTCGGGTGATCGCGCAGTAAGCCAAGTCAGGGAAGAATTAGCGATCCGTTTGTTAGGTTTGTACCAGAGACAACACTTGGACAGATGGCAATGGTATGAGGAAGGATTAACTTACTGCAACGCGGCGTTGCCGCACGCCATGCTTCTCTGCGGCCATATGATGGCGAACAGTGAGATGACAGAAGCCGGGATCGAGTCGCTCGGCTGGCTGGTCGATCTGCAACGCGCTGACGACGGCAAAGGTCACTTCGTGCCGATCGGATCGAATGGATTCTACAAACATGGCAGTGCGCGTGCTCGTTTCGATCAACAACCGGTGGAGGCACAGGCAACGGTATCCGCCTGTCTCGAGGCTTACCGGATTACGGGAAACAAGCGTTGGCGCAATGAGGCCCATCGCGCCTTTGAGTGGTTCCTTGGGCGCAACGACTTGAACCTTCCTATCTACGATCCGCTGACCGGCGGATGCCATGACGGTCTACACGCTGATCGCCTGAACGAGAATCAAGGCGCAGAATCCACGCTTGCTTTCCTCCAAGCTCTACTCGAATTACGCTTGGCGGAAAACACACATCAATCCGAAGAGGCCTAATCACAATGCGAGATCAGTATTCCGAGCTGTTTCAACGACATAAACTAAATCCCATTTTAGCCGCCGCTCAGTGGCCCTATCCTATTAACAGTGTCTTCAATCCAGGAGCCACGCTGCTGCCGGACGGCACTACTCTACTCTTGTGCCGCGTTGAAGACAGGCGCGGGCTCTCACACTTCTGTGCGGCTCGTTCCGCAAACGGCGTGGATCAATGGCAGATTGACGATCAGCCGACTTGGTTACCCGATCCGAAGCGCTATCCAGAAGAACTATGGGGAATTGAAGATCCTCGAATAACGCACATACCTGAACTTAACAAGTACGCAATTCTTTATACGGCGTTTGGGAGAGATGGCCCGGCTGTGGCGCTGGCTTTTACGGAAAATTTTCAACAGTTTGAGCGTTTCGGTGTTATTATGCCGGCAGATGACAAAGATGCAGCCTTGCTTCCGCACCGGATTAACGGACAATGGGCTGTAATTCATCGTCCTGTTAGCGATCCGAGAGCTCACATTTGGATTTCATATTCTCCAGATCTGCATCACTGGGGTGCTCATAGACTGATGATGGAGGCGCGGCGCGGCGCGTGGTGGGATGCAACCAAAATCGGACTTTCCCCTCCGCCAATCGAGACTTCGCAGGGTTGGCTGATGATTTATCACGGTGTACGTCAAACTGCGGCTGGTTGTCTTTACCGTTTAGGGCTAGCGCTTTTCGACTTAAAGGATCCGGAACGCTGTCTGAAACGTGGAGACGAATGGATATTTGGCCCCGAAGAACCTTACGAAATGCATGGAGATGTCGGGAATGTCGTATTCTCTTGCGGCTACACAATTGCTCCGGATGGTGACACCGTTCATCTATATTATGGCGTAGCAGATACGAGCATTGCATTAGCCACCGGCAGTGTGCGTTCGATGCTTGAGTGGCTCGAAGAACATTCAGAAATACCCGCGATTGATCGAAGAGTTGCCACTCATCACAAAGAATAAGGAATAGAAAATGAACACACGTTTCATCACGTTTATCGGCGTTGCCGCAGCGTTCGTACTGCTTTCGGCATGCTGCACCGGGATGGGTCTGTAAGTTTTTAGTCTGCCAGAGGTGGAACGACCGTTGCTGCTGCCACCGGAAGTGTTTACTCTAAGTTCGATTGTTTGGAAAGAGCTCATCATGACTATTACCAAATTCAAAGAAATCCTACAGGACAGTCAAAAACCCGGATGGACGAGACTCAGCCTCTCGCAAGCGGAGAATTTTTCGGTCGGTTATTTCAGTGGACTAGAGGTTCACCCTTCCGCGTCTCACCACCACGACTACGAGCAACTCACGATTGTATTACTGGGTCACCTGAAAGTAACCGGCGGAGATGGCACTGAGTGCCGCCTCAGCCAGGGAGACTGCGCGTACTTCGCTCCCCATGAAGAGCATCACATAGAACATTCGGGCGAGGAGTCTGCGGTTAGAATTGACGTGTTTGCCCCTGCTCGTAGTTGCGACTCATGGATGACGCCCTAGCATCTTTTAGAAATAATCTTTCGCTTACATCTGATGAAACGCCAACTATCCTTTGCAAAGCGTGCTGCTATCACATGAGAGCGCTGTATCATACGAGGCTTGAATTTTATTCCGAATTTGCTTGGTGGATGAATTGAGAATAATTCACGAGCAAAACACCAGTTCAATTTCAACTCGAAGCAAAAAGAAACCCTGTAACACAATATGTTACCGGGCTCAGACTACTGACAAACCCCATCATTATTGGTGGGGTTTGTTATTGTTATCGGGTGGTTGTTAGCGTGAGTCGTGCTTGTGGTGCGGATGGATGGGGAGGG
Organism: bacterium; assembly: GCA_018814465.1. Lineage (GTDB taxonomy): Bacteria > Electryoneota > RPQS01 > RPQS01 > RPQS01 > JAHIZR01. The sequence goes on from JAHIZR010000090.1 coordinate 8,662, forward strand.
GTATCAAGCGGGGTGGGGATTGGAGGAAGAAAAAGAGGGA
>JAHIZR010000091.1 GCA_018814465.1 bacterium
CAATTCGTCCTTCGTTTCGTTGGCGTGCGCCGCTCAATCTGATGGTGGACGGCTATTATAACCTGAAGGCGGTTCTTAGATCGTCAAACAGCTTCACTGATTATCAGACGCATACGCTGTCGGCGTCCGTCAGACCGCGCGTCCGAGGCTACCGCTGGTCATTTCAATATCGTGCCTTCCGCATTCCAAGTTATTATCTGCGCGTCTATCGCGACCGAGATTATAACGAACAGCATGCCGCGCGTTTTATGAACTGGGATCACTCTGCTCAAATCGACTATCGCGTTCGATCGGATGCCTGGCTGACTTTTGGTGTCGGTTATGGCACTTATTATTACAATGAAAAGTTCACCGAATACGACAGTGAATACTTGGAAGCATCCGTGGGTGCGCGCATCAATCTGCCGGCGGATATTTCGTTAAGCGCAGGCTACACTCGGCGCGGTTCGGATAACGTCGGCAAAGACCAGGGTTTTACCCCGCAGCTTAATCCGGAATCCTCACCCTTTGAGGAAGATTCTGAATACGGTGATGCGGATTTCAACGAAGATGAGTTCAGGCTTCGCGCCCGTCGCCGCTTGGATTTTGTAAAGTTGACGGATGTCGATGCTTCATTATCATACCGGTTGCGCAGGCGAGTTTACACGACGGATCGAAGCTTGCTGGATGATCCGTTCCATCGCGGACGTCTCGATAACCGCTTCGAAATTTCACCGTCAATCGATATCGAATTAAGCAGACGGTTTGATATCGGCATATATTATCTGCATGAGGAACGCGACACCGAATCGGACAGCGAGGCCGTTATTCGAGCCAAGAATTTCGTGCGAAGGGAATACGGAATGACCCTGTCCTGCACGGTCCGATAGTCTTATTATATTGCACAAAAAAGGCTGGCACACTGTGTCAGCCTTTTTTACTCCGGCTTTTATTAGCCGTTGAAGGGTCTTGATTTCCATTGCACCGTTCTGCTGGAGAGCAAAAAAAACACCATCAACCAACCATAGATGAAGGTGTAGAACGGATAAAAGACAGCAAAGATCAAAGGTTTGTATTCCTTTGTCCTTAGCAGAGTGGATGTGATAACTATATAGTCACCGATCGCCACGAGCGCCGCCGCCGCGATTCCAACTTCATCCCATAGATAGATCCACAGCGGCCATGTCAGATGTGTGAGAATCGCAAACACTAGGATCATTTGACCGAAACGATCCATGATATCCTTGCCCTTAGCCCACCGCCTGCGCTGTCTGGCTTGAGCTACTATTCCTCCTATCGGAAGAGTTTTTACGACAGTCTGCCAATCCACAGGAAATACCGTTCTCCACTTGCCGGATTTCTGGACGGCTCGCTGCAGCGCCATATCATCAATCGAATTATACTCCATCGCACGAAACGTTCCCAACTCCTCATACGTTTCCCGCCTTACAGCATAATTGTTTCCGATCAAGGCTAAAGGTTTCGCTATTCCTGCGAATCCCGCGCAGACTCCCAGCAGAAAAGACCAGTCAACCGATTCAAACCATGTCATTGGAAATCCGGGGGCCAGATTCAATCTCGGCAATGTGATGCCGCAGACAATTCCTACACGGTCACTGAAGTAGGAAACCATGGCGCGCGCCCAGTTTCGCGGAACAACGCAGTCACCGTCCGTCATGAGAATCAGTTCTCCTCTTGCGATGTCAATCCCCTGCGCAAGCGGCAGTGTTTTTGCGCGTAATTCCGATTCCTTGGAATGATCAGCGGAAATCACACGATATTCGCACCTGAATCTTTTTGCATAAGAACGCGCGATCTCGCTTGTGCCGTCCTCTGATTCATCGTCGACCAAAATCACTTCCATCTTTTCGAACGGGTAATCAAGCTGTATGATTGATTCGAGCAGGCTGCGCAGGTTTTTTTCTTCATTCCGAACCGGCACGACGATACTGATAAAAGGTAAGTCTTGACGTCTCTTGTATCTGCGCATAATCCCGCCCAACAATAAAAGCGCGGCGAGGAAATGCAAGCACGAAAGGAATAATAAGATCAACTGAGGAATCACGTTCGGAGGGATTTCTTATGAGGATAGTCTATCGAAGGTCCATTCACATCTGTGGACGGCCTCCGCCAGATAGGGCAGCATTGAGATCATAGTCGGTGTGGTAGGATGACCGTCATGCAAGACGATAATTGCGCCGTCATGAAGTCTCCTCTGCGTGCGCTTCCAAAGGTGTTCCGGAGTCTGATGAGTCCAATCCCATACCAATACAGACCAAATGACTCCTCTGTACCCTAACTCTTTCAGAATCGATCCGGTCGTAAAGTCAAAGCTGCCGAAAGGTGGTCTGAAAAGCTTTTGCATCGTTACGCCGCTTTCCAGTATTGTTGTTTCGGTTTGCTGAATGCTCTCTTTTTGAAAACGACGTCCGCGCAGTGCATGTCTTGAATGATTATAGCCATGATTCGCGATTGCGTGTCCGGCGGACTCGATTTCCCGTATCAAGGAATGATGTCCCTCGCACCGCATTCCGACGAGGAACATCGTAGCCTTTATCTTTAATTCATCGAGCGCACGCAGCAAAGCGGGAGTTGTGTCGGGATGTGGCCCATCGTCAAAGGTCAAGGCAATCCTGCCGTTGCCTTTGGGAAGCGACCATAACCAGTTCGGGAATAAAACGGAAAGAAGGCGAGTATTGTTCATTTTCTAAGGAAGGGTGGATTCAGGCTGCCGCCGGCTTCGCACGAATCTCCGAATCCGCCAGATATTCCTGCTCATTGTTCGCGGTAGGCGGGCTGTTCGATACCAGCCACCCTTCCAGCGGTAGGGCAGCAGCAGTCCGGCGAATCCGAAAAAGGGAATGAAGAAAGTCTGTACGAATGCAAACGGCAGAAAATACGGCAGCAGCCTTTCCTGTCTGAAAATCCTGCAGCCTTGCCGGACAACAGCATAATCCATAGCGGTTTTTCCGGCGATAATGCCGATAATCCAAGCCCACGATGCAGGGTTGAACACTCCGGCAATGGGTGCGGCGATTAATGCCAAATGATAGAAATAGACACCAAACAAGAAAGCCAGCATGCTCCCCCGGTAGGATAATCCCTTTGATGCCCAGCGCAGTCTCTGGTGCATCAACTCCCTGAATGTTTCCACAGGCAGCGATCGTACAATCGTCTCCGGAGTCGCTGCGAAAACAACCTTCCAGTCAGTCTCCAACCCAACTCGCTGTGCAAAAAGCACATCATCCCCCGATACAACTCTGGCAAATTTCCCCCACCCGGAGATCTTCGAATATACTGCGCGCCGAAATGCCAGATTGCTTCCATTGCAGCTTGCGGGATGATTTAAGCCCATTGCTCCCGCCGCCAAAAAATTCTGGACGAAGAAATCCAGCCATTGGATTTTTTGCCAAGCCGGTACGGTTCCCTGCGGGAGATCGAATATCGTCAGCCCTGCCACCACACCGGCATCCTGAGACATATGCGACACCATCCCCTTCAGCCACATTGGATCATAAATACAGTCGGCGTCTGTCGTGACGATAATCTCCCCGGAAGATGCGGCAATTCCGGTTGCCAATGCGTTTTTCTTCGGTGAAGGAGGATTTTTTTCGATCACCGTCACGACCTTGAGTCTTGGCTCGCGCTGCTGCAATTCAGCGAGTATAAAGGGCGTCTGATCCGTGCTGCGATCATCCACAACCATGATCTCCCAGTCGCCTTCGTACTGTTGCGCAAGCAATGAGTTGAGAGTGCGCTCCAACACCTCGGCTTCATTTCTTGCCGGTACAATCACGCTGACTGACGGCCACTTTTTTTGCTCGGCATAGTGATTAAACTTCAGCTTTCGCAATCCGAACACGAACGTCATCAGGATTCCTGAATAGACAGCGGTGATCGCGGCAAGAGCAATAAAAAATATGGTAAGGGGAAGAGTCACTATGCTGATTGCCGTTTAAGAGATGGAGGAACTCGCAGTGAAGTCAGATAAGGCAGGCCGATTAAAGACGGAATAAACACATTAATAAAGAAGAGCAGGAGGGAAGCCGCGACGGCGATTGATGCATCAACTCCCAAACCCGCAAGACAAATCATCGCTGTCCATTCGCCGACTCCGATATTTCCGATTGAAATCGGAATGTTTCCCTTTAAAAAGAAATTCAGCAGTACGGCGAGCATGCCGGTAATGTAAGGCAGCTCAATACCCATTCCCCGCACGATTAATACAAACTGAAGCAGGGAAGAGCAGAGCGCGCAAAGAGCCAGTATTGAAAGTAAGATCCCCTGTCGGGCGCTGATTCCCTGCACAGCTTCAAGCGCGCGATCCAGCTTTTCTCCCAGCGGAAGTCTATGCACTATTCTGCGCAGCCACTTCGCTAAGATGCTTGGAAAAATCCCTAAACCGATCAGCAGCACTCCGCCCAGAACCAGCAAAGCGCTCACGAGCGTTCCTGTCTGCGGCAGAAAGGAATTCCAGCCTGCATAGGGCAGCCATACCAACGTGATTAATCCCAATCCATTTAGCACAAACGCGCTGTAATTCCGTTCGACAATCGTCAAACCGGCCGCGCGCGCCAGTGAGCAATTCTTCAGAGCGAGCGCTCGGCCATAGGTCCCGATTCTTCCCGGCGTCATTAATCCGAGAGTATAGCCCACCCAGTATCCGCGATGAATATCCGCTGCATCAACCGCCGGCCCGGCTTGCTTGGCAAGATAAGCCCATCGCAGATACTGAAATCCCTGCGTGGGAATCCACAGCAGACAAACCAGCAGCAGTGATTGCCCGTTCAGGCTCTGTAAGGCTCCCCAAACGGATTGCCAGGATACCTGCCAGAACAGCAAGGCGAGCACAGCGAGCGTTACGAAGATTCGAAACAGCGTTTTGCCGGGCTTGGTTTTCTTAAGCGGGATATCGGGAGACGGCTTGGTTGCGAATCCCGTCGCCTCAGCAGCCGTCAATTTGTCTAATGAATCAGTCATTGACTTCTACGTCGTATGCTGCGATAATACCCCTGCCGCCTTTGTCACTCTCCTGCTTTTCCAGCGATATCCCGACCGCAAAGAGAAAAGCGGACGTACAATCTGATAGAACGGAAGCAAGATATGCGCCGCTGCGAATTCCTTGACATTTATCTTAATCCCAAGCGGCTGAGTGAAAACTGATAGTGTCAAGGAATCAAGCAATATCTTTGTTCCGAGTATATACCAGAAAAGCGGAGCAAGTTCTCCCGAAAACACTCCGATCCCAATCCAGACTAATAGCAGAAAACTTGACAGTATGCTGAAAAAATAAAGCAGTCGCCACCGTAAAGGATAAAATCTTATCACGCTTTGATGCCGAGTGGTCGCATCCCGATGAGTTCGCAAAGAAGGCTGTCGCGCGTCGCTCACTACGGAATCAGGCGTATCCGAAAAACGCACTTTCCAGCCTGCTCGGGCGATCGCCTGCACGGTCAGATCATCGTCCCCGGACGGTATCTGTGAATGAGCATAACCGCCGATCTGCTCAAAGGCTTCTCGTCGCAGCGCCAAGTTTTGTCCGCAGGCGCTTCCCGGTGTGCCCCAACCGATCGGAGAAGCGGATGTCAAGGCTACTATAATCCGTTCGAGTCGATAAAATAGTGCGCCAAGTCCTTTGCTGCGGCAGGGAATCGCCGCGCCGATCACTGCTCCCGTGCCTGAACAGAACTGAGCTGAAATTGCCCGCAGCCAACCGGGGGAAACCCGATTATCGGCATCCGTGAAGGCGAGTATTTCCCCGGAAGCATGTTCAATTCCAAAAGTCAGGGCTCGTTTTTTCGATCCCATCGCGGCTGGTTCATCCGGAGCCGACAGCACGGATACCCTTTGCGCTGCGCCTGCTGTCGCTGTTCGCGCAGCCTCAAGCGTCTGGTCAAGCGAGTGATCGTCGACAAAAATGATTTCAAATCTGTCTATCGGATAGTCTGATTTGAGCACGGATGCCAAGCATTCTCCGATAAATCCTTCCTCATCTCTGCCCGCGATAATCACACTGATTAGGGGCAGATTGTCTGTGGAAAGATTTCCAGGCGATAGCCGCCGCCATCGTGCGATTCCCAGCAACCAGATTACCGATGGAAGCACAATTAGAAGCCCTGCTGACCAGATGAGCATTTCGTGAAGATTCAAGGACAAATCCTAAGCATCTTATATAACTAATAAATATAGCTATCGAATGTCTGAGAAGCAAGCAAACTGACACGATCTCGCCTAATTAAGCACTGGAATTTCTGAAGTTCTGTCCTTCCAGAATGTCACTCAACCCGCCGATTTGAGTTGCGGTTTTGTGAATGATTTTGTAGATTTCAAGTTCGTCCAATGGATGGTTTTTCCGGTTTCCTGTTCGCTAATGGAGCCACTTCTCGGATCTGAAATCCTTTCATATGACCGACCCCGCCAAGCAAATCGAGAAACTCCGCAATGAAATCCGGCATCATGACTATCTCTACTACGTAGAAGCAAAGCCGGTTATCAGCGATCAAGAATATGACCGCTTATTCAATGAACTTAAAGAGTTAGAGTCCGAACATTCCGAACTAATCACCCCGGATAGCCCGACTCAACGAATCGGGGATTCGTTGACCGAAGGTTTTAAGGCAGTCGAACACCCCTTTCCTCTGCGTTCACTGGAAAATTCCTACAGTGTGGCTGATCTTCTTGATTTTCATAGACGTGTCCTCTCCGGACTCGAGAACGAAATCCCTGAATACGCCTGTGAATTGAAATTCGATGGTGTTTCAATCCTCCTACACTACGAACAGGGAAAACTTGTTGGTGCCTCCACAAGAGGGGACGGCACACATGGGGATGACATCACATTAAATGTTAAGACTATAAAATCACTGCCCTTACAGCTAAATTCTCGGAATTCAAAAATACTTCTACCGAGTGACTTCTATGTAAGGGGAGAAGTCTTCATGAGGCTGAATGACTTTCGGCAGTTTAATGAGCTTAGGTTGCAGGCGGGAGAATCTGTCTTGGCAAATCCTCGAAATACCGTTGCGGGATCTCTGAAATTACTCGATCCTGCTCAGGTAGCCAGGCGGCCGCTGTCCATAGTCTGTTACGCACTCGAGAATCCGCGGGGAATTACATTCGCGACTCATTCCGAAGGACTTCATGCTCTCAGGAGCTACGGTTTGCCGACCAGTCCCTATTTTCGCGTCGTCGGTACGATCGAGGAAGTCATTGAATTCTGGAGGGAATGGGAAGCCGCGCGAGACGATCTTCCCTTTGAAATTGACGGCATTGTTGTCAAGGTGAATTCGCTCGCGCACCAAAAATCACTCGGTTTAACGGCGCGCGCGCCGCGTTGGGCGATGGCCTGCAAATTTGCTGCACGACAGGCCAGAACCAAGCTTAATAAGATCTCCATTCAAATCGGTCGTACCGGTATTCTGACTCCGGTTGCCGAGCTTGAGCCTGTTCCCCTGGGTGGAGTGACCGTCAAGCGGGCGACGCTGCATAATTTTGAGGAGATCGAACGACTCGATCTGCGTGAAGGCGACACTATCATTCTGGAGCGGGGGGGAGACGTCATTCCGAAAGTAGTCGGTTATGATCCCGAACTTCGCCCGAAGGGCTTGCGAAAGTATCGACCTCCGCAAGCTTGCCCCTTCTGCAAGAGTCCCGTCGAAAAAGTCGAAGGCGAAGTCGCGCTACGCTGCACGAATCCTCGAGATCGTGAGGCCGTCAAGCGGCAGATTGAGCACTTTGCCTCGCGCGGCGCGCTCGATATCGAGGGACTGGGTTCCGAGAGCGTAGTTCAGCTTGTCGATAAAGAGCTGGTCCATGATTCCGGCGATCTGTTCGAACTGAAACTTGGACAAATCGCCTCCCTTGAGGGTTTCGCACAAAAATCCGCGCAGAAGCTTCTTGATGGTCTTGAAGCCGCCAAGAACAAGCCGCTGGAACGGCTCATCTTCGCGCTGGGGATTCGCCATGTGGGTCAGACGACGGCCAGATCACTTGCAATCCGTTTCGGCAGTATTGATATGCTGAAACAGGCAACAGCCGAAGAACTGCAAGCCATTCCCGACATCGGTCCCAATGTCGCGCAGGCAATCGTCGAGTTCTTTCAATCGGATTTTGGTCAATCGCTTCTCGAAAAGCTTCGCATTGCCGGTTTTCACTTCGAGTCGAAAGACGCTAAGCCAATCGGCAACAAACTCGCCGGCATGACCTTCGTGATCACGGGTACCTTGTCCACAATGACCCGCGAGGAAGCCGAAAAAGCAATTATCGCCCAAGGCGGGAGAGTCGCGAAGTCTGTTTCTAAGAAGACTACCTATGTCGTTGTCGGCGAGAATCCCGGTTCGAAGGCCGATAAAGCAGAGAAGCTTGGAATTCCCACCGTTGATGAACAAGCTTTCATCAAACTGATCGGTGCTTAGTCGATCATACGTTACGAAAGGAGTATTCATGTGGCAAGAATATGATTACGCCTCAAAACTCGAACAAGAACTCTGTCGCAACCGCTGGGTGTTTTTTACGGCCATGCTCACAGTGAGCCTCGCGGTTTGTGGGATCGCCCTAAATCAAATGGATTCTGCTACCCCCCTATTTGGGAAAATTGCGATCTCTTTCGGATGGCTTATCTTCGCGGCGGCTTACTATCATTACTGGTGGTTTCATAAAATTACTCACCGGCTCCGAGATCATCTGTGTGTGCTTGAGAAAGAACTGAAAATCACTGTGTATATCATTCGCTGCGACCGTACCATACACGGATGTTCTGCTCTGCGTTATCATTGGGTGATTGATATTCTGGCACTAGCCTACACGATGGTACTGGTGTTTATCCTATTCCGATAAATCCTCGCGCTACTAGTGCCGAATCAAGTAAGGTGCGCTTGGTTCAAGATTCCGGCCGGGATGCGCACCTTGAGATACTCGTTAGCGAAAAGTAATCTGTGCTTAGCCCGGCTCGGCGAGATACTACCAATCCGACCTTTATTGAAATGGCACTAGTTTGATCTATCATTATTGACAAATAACCGGGATAATGCATCGGATTTGGAATCTAATTCTGAGCTCATCATTGAGATTTTGCACTTGTGCATTTCATTCTGGATCTGGAGCAGTAATTTATGGCATCAACCGCGGATATCCGCAAAGGCTTAACCATTGAGATTAATCCGAGTCGCAGGCATTCAATGTCGTTCGCGCGGAGGTACATTCTTCGTTAAGGGATCTGCGCCTTCGGACTTAATATGACAAATATTTATTTAAAAAAGAACAGTGACGAAGCAAGAGTCCTGATGATATACACCGGTGGGACCATCGGTATGGGACCTAAGACCAAAGGGGATCCGACCAGCCCATTGGTTCCGAAGCCTTTCAATGAATTGTTGGAGTTCCTGCCGGGCTTGGACGAGGAACCGGATGGCAACGGATTTCGAGTCGATGAAGGTCGGGGAATTCATGTGGAATACGATGATACGGTTTTCGATGAGCCGCTCGATTCAAGCAATGTGGGCCCGCGGCATTGGGTAAAGATTGCCAGAGTTATTGAGAAACACTATGCGGACTTCGATGGTTTTGTGATTCTGCACGGCACGGATACGATGTCCTATACCGGTTCAGGATTGGCTTTTATTCTGGAGAATCTCACAAAGCCTGTTGTCCTTACCGGTTCACAGCTTCCGATCTCGCACGTTCGGACGGACGGCCGGAATAATGTAATCAATGCAATTCTGATTGCAGGCTGGAGAGCCACATTCCTGCCGCGCATCCCGGAGGTTGTGCTTTGCTTCGGTGAAAAAATATTGCGGGCGGTTCGAACGACAAAGGTCAGCGCATCCGGATTTCACGGATTCGATTCTCCGAATTGTCAGCCATTGGGTACCATTGGCATGGACATCGTAATTAATGAAGATTTTATTCCGAAAGAAGCGGACTTGCCGAAGAGCCCACTCAAGGTTCATGATATCGAAAAAAGAGTCTTGAACAAGGGAATGCGAATCCGCAGAATCGGCGTCGATCCGGGATTAGACGAGGAGTGGCTGAATACACTTCTGGAAGCGAAGCATCTTCGAGGCCTTATTCTCGAAACCTTCGGCACAGGCAACGCCCCTACGAATCCTGAGATATGCGAAGCCTTTCGTACCGGTATTTTCAGAGAGAAAGCTGAAGACCGATGGCCTTGGGTAGTCGTTAACATAACGGATTGTCCTGAAGGAGCTGTGGAGTTGGGTCTCTATGATGGCAGCAGCGCGTTCCTGGAATCCGGTGTGGTCAGCGGTTCGGATATGACGAGGGAAGCCGCTTTTGCGAAAATTCACTGGGCCTTGGCTTCGCAGCCTGAAATCCGTTTGCTTCGTTCACTTCAGATTTCTCAAAGAGGTGAGCAGTCTCTCAACATATTCGATTTCAGATACAAGGGAGGCTCCTCGATAACTCCGGATTCCCCTTACTCGGATACCCAAACCACTCCTCGGGAACTATCGAGTAGAGCATTTGTTGAGCAGGCTGTCGTCAGGCTTCGTAACATTACGTGCAATAAAAATGTCGGAGATACTGTTCGACTTCATATCTTGGTAAATGAACCTGATCCGAGGAATGAGTGCATTGGTGACCCGTCAGTATTGCAGTCAATATTGGAAGTGGACTGGCAAGGGAAACCGACTTTTGTATGTGTGGATGTCACAGAGCTCTTTCGCAAACATCAAATACCCACCGATGTGACTCTTAGTATTGTGGTCGAGGACAACACGATCATCGACTTTGACAGTCTTTATCTGGCAATTGCCACCCGGGCGCACAATGCAGTCTATCATAGTTAGCATTAATTGATAATCATTCGGAAAGAAATTTATGGCATCAACTGCGGATATCCGTAAAGGTCTTACCATCAGTATGGATGGGCAGATCTTCGAAATCACCTACTTTCAACATGTAAAACCGGGCAAAGGCGGAGCTTTTGTCCGCATGACACTTCGCAATGTGCGCACGGGAAAAGTTATTGACCGCACTTTGAATGCGGGAGCGAGTTTGGATATCGTCCGTGTCGAAGGACGCGACTTGCAATACCTCTACAAAGATGAAGACTTCTTTTACTTCATGGATCAAGAGAGCTATGAGCAGTTCCAGTTCGGACCTCAGCTCATCGGCGATAAGGATATTTGGATGAAAGACGGCATCATCTGCCGTGTGAATTTCCTCGAGTCGGAACCCCTGACTCTTGAAGTCCCCAATTTCCTCGAACTCGAAATCACCCAAACCGAACCCGGCGTCCGCGGCGACACCGTGTCCAGTTCCGGCAAACCGGCGACTCTCGAGACCGGCGCCATTGTGCAGATCCCCCTCTTCATCGATCAGGGTGAAGTCATTCGAGTTGATACTCGGACCTCTGAATATATTGACCGTGTGAAAAGGTAATCGCTCTACGACTAACATAGGACTCGAACCATGGAGAATATTCGAGTCATCCTCGCGGCAGTCGCTTTCGGTATCGGAGTACTGCTGTTCGTCATCGCATTTGTTCGCTCACTTCGCAAGAAAGCTCCCGCCACCGCCAACTGGGTTTTCAGCGGTCTCTTCCTTGTAGTTGCCGTTGTGCTCTGGATTCGCGGAAGTGATCCCGCACTCAGTGATTTCCCTGCGGCAACCGCAATCGTACCCGAAGAATCTGCCGGGAGAACGGAAGCACCTTCTGAGCAGCTGTCCGAATCAGATCGAACCGGAGGAACGCCTGCCGGTAATCAGGAATCTGACTCAAAGACAGGAACCACTCAAGTTCGGTCGAACGGAGTGTCCGAAACTGCGAGCAGCGAATCAAAACCTTCTAAGAAAACGGAAGCTCGACTGCAATCCCGACAGAATTTGGCGCAGCAGCCGCGCTTGAGCAAACGGCTGCCGCAAGCCGAGTTCGGAGTGAGTTGGGAAGATAAGATCTTTGCCGCGATCGATGCGTCCTTCGACTGGATCGAGGAGTTTTTTGATCAATACGCGACTCCAGTCGCGCCGATCCGCAAAGCTGCAAAACAACCGGAGATTGCGGAACTGCCGAATATTGCGTTCCCGGAAATCCGATTCAACACGGCCACCGCTGAATTGACGAGCGAAAGCCAGGTTGAACTTAAAATATTGGCCGCCAAACTAACAGCAGAGTATCCGAAAGGCATACTTGAAATTCAGGCATATGTCGACAGCGTGGGACCAGAGGCTTTCAATTTCGTATTGACTCAAGCTCGCGCTGATGCAATCAGGGATCTGCTCATCTCCGAAGGAATGAACGCATCTCGCATTATCGCAAAAGGGTACGGCACCGGAGAAGATCCGGAACTTGCCGATTCCCATATCGAATTCATCGTTAGAAGATAAGAAGGGAGAAGTATGGCTCCTTCCACCAAAGATAGACCAAGACTGGATCTACCCGAGATTCAGAAGCTCATTCGCATCATCGAGAAAAGTCCGATCACTGTTTTTGAACTTGAAGACAAGGATCTGAAAATCAAGATCTCGAAAAACGGCAGTCATTCCCCGGTAGTGCAGACCGTCATGTCTTCACCGATACCGGCTTCATTGTCTGCGCCATCATATTCTGCTGCGACTGCGGCTGAAGCGCCTGCTGCTGCCGAAAAAGCTCCTGTCGTCAGCAAGAATATCGTTGAAATCAAAGCGCCGATGGTTGGAACATTTTATCGCGCTCCATCTCCCGATGCGGATCCCTATGTCAATGTTGGAGATCGAGTTGAACCGAATCGGGTGCTTTGTATTATTGAAGCAATGAAATTGATGAATGAAGTCGAAGCCGAGCTTTCCGGCAGAATCGTTGAGGCTTGCGTCGAAAACGCTGAGCCGGTTGAGTACGGTCAAGTTCTGTTTCGCGTTGATATCACCGGCTGATGTTTAAAAAAGTACTAATCGCCAACCGCGGCGAAATCGCTCTCCGCATTATTCGAGCTTGCCGTGAATTGGGACTGCAGTCAGTTGCGGTCTTTTCCACTGCGGATCGAGATTCCCTGCATGTGAAGTTTGCGGATCAATCCGTCTGCATCGGACCGCAGCAGTCAAGCCTCAGTTATCTTTCTCCAAAAGCTCTGATCGCTGCTGCCGAGATTATGGGTGCCGAAGCGGTTCATCCCGGCTATGGATTTCTCGCCGAGAATGCCGATTTCGCGCAAATCTGCCTTGATCATGAATTGACTTGGATCGGACCCTCCCCGGAAGCCATTCAGGCGCTCGGTAATAAGTCGGAAGCCAAGCGATTAATGAATGAAGCGGGATGCCCCGGTATTCCCGGCAGCGATGGTCCCGTCGCTGATCTTGATGAGGGACGCAAGATTGCCGAGCAAATTGGCTACCCCGTCATGATCAAAGCGGTCGCAGGCGGCGGAGGAAAAGGCATGCGTCTTGTCCAGAAACCTGACAATTTCGAGTCGGGATTCGAGATGGCCCGTGCCGAAGCTGAGTCCAGTTTTAATAATGGTGATCTCTATATCGAGAAAGCGATCGTTAATCCTCGTCATGTCGAGATTCAATTGCTTGGAGACGGAAAGGGAGGATGCATTCATCTTGGAGAGCGCGACTGCTCGATGCAGCGTCGCCATCAGAAACTGATCGAAGAATCTCCCTCTCCAGTTGTTGACGCTGAGCTTCGCAAACGGATGTGCGAAACTGCCGTCCATGCTGCTTCAGAGCTTAAGTACGCGTCCGCAGGGACGATGGAATTTCTGCTGGATGCGGAGGGGAGTTTCTATTTCATGGAAATGAACACTCGCATTCAGGTTGAGCATCCGATCAGCGAGGAAGTCTCCGGTGTCGACCTTGTCAAGGAACAGATTCGTGTCGCGCTTGGTAAGCCGCTCATTTCTCAGTCTCGTGTTAAATTGAGCGGCCATGCAATCGAATGCCGCATCAACGCTGAAGATCCGGCGCGCGGATTCGCGCCCAGTCCCGGGACCGTTACGGTCTGGAATGTTCCCGGAGGTCCCGGTATTCGTGTCGATACGCATGTCTATCAGGGCTATAAAATTCCGCCTTTTTACGACAGTATGATCGCAAAGTTGATAGCTTTCGGACGAGATCGCAATGAAGCCATGCAGCGTATGAAGCGCGCACTCTCTGAATTCGTCGTGGAAGGCGTCAAGACCACCATTCCTTTTCATCTTGAAATGCTCAATACTCCCGAGTTCATCGCCGGGAATATCCACACCAAATGGGTTGAGCAGTATATGGAGAAGCAGTCCGAAAAAGCGGCCGCAGTATAATGGAATAATACTGTCTGAATCTAAGCATTAATAGGAAACAACAGTCATGAAAATCCCCACAGATCTGCTCTACACCAAAGATCACGAATGGGTTCGCTTTAACGATGGTATCGCTACCGTCGGAATTACCGATTTCGCACAGGGTGAACTGGGCGACGTCGTTTTTGTTCAAATGCCGGAGATCGGGTCTGCGACCTCGCAAGGTGACGCCTTTGGTTCAATCGAGGCTGTCAAGGCTGTCGCTGATTTATATGCTCCGGTTTCCGGTGAAGTCGTCGAAGTCAATTCCACGCTCGAAGAGAAACCTGAAACCATCAATAGCGAACCCTATCAATCCGGCTGGATCATTAAGATCAAAGCATCTAACTGGGAAGCCGATAAGGCCAATCTGTTGGATGTTGCCGCTTACACTGACTTAACCTCTGCATAATTTGACCTGAATACCCGTACCAGCACATATGCGATATATTCCCAATACACCCGATGATCGCGAGGCAATGCTTCGCGAAATCGGGGTCTCTCATTTTAACGAACTCATTGAGTCGATTCCCGAGTCACTCCGACTCAAGTCTCCGTTGAAGCTCCCGAACGGAAAGTCCGAAGGGGAGGTCAAGACTCACATGATCGAGCTCGCCAGGAAAAACAGGAATGCGACTTCTTCCTCAAGCTTTGTCGGTGCCGGAAGCTATGACCATTTTATCCCGTCCGCCGTCAACGCGCTCGCTTCTCGCAGTGAATTTGCGACGGCTTACACTCCCTATCAGCCTGAAGTCGCGCAGGGAACGCTGCAGGTTATTTATGAGTTTCAGTCGATGATCTGCGAGTTGTTTGGTATGGAAGCAGCCAATGCCAGCATGTATGACGCTGGAACCGCGCTTGCCGAAGCCGTCATGCTCACCTTTCGGTCGACCAAGCGTTCGACGATCATCATTCCTGATAATATCCATCCAAGCTATCGTCGTGTGACAAAAACGCTGACCCGGTGTTTGGATCTTAATATCATAGGAGTCCCATGCACCGACGGGAAACTCGATGTTGCATCTGTCGAAAAAGAGCTGTCCGATCAAACCGCCGCGCTCGTGCTTCAGTATCCGAACTTTTACGGAATCGTCGAAAACATCGAGCCGTTTATTCAGCTCGCTCACTCCAATAAGTCACTCGCTATTATCGTTGCTGATCCGTTGGCGATGGGTGTGCTTGAGGCGCCCGGCAGCTTTGATGCCGATATCGTTGTCGGAGAAGGACAGGGATTAGGCAATCCTCAATCCTATGGCGGTCCTTATCTTGGTCTCTTTGCCGCGAAACAGAAATTTGCCCGCATGATGCCCGGCAGAATCGTCGGTGTGACGAAAGATGTGGATGGCCGTCGCGGATTCGTGCTGACGCTGCAAACCCGTGAACAGCACATCCGTCGCGACAAAGCTACCTCCAACATCTGTACGAATGAAGGTCTGTGCGCGACGCGCGCGACTTTCTTTATGTCTCTGATCGGTCCTTCGGGACTGCGCGACATCGGGAACGCTTGCATGCGTAGAACCGCCTATCTTCGAGACGAACTGGCGAGAATCAAAGGATTCTCTTGCCCGCAGGATGGACCTCATTTTAAAGAATTTTTGCTGCGAATCCCCGGCAATGCGGAGTCCTTCTTTGAGTTTATGGCAGAGCGCGGCATTCTCTCCGGTGTGCCTTTGTCTCAGCTTGGTTTGAATGATCCGCATGGTCTGCTCGTTGCCGTCACGGAAAATCGCACTCAAACTGAACTTGATGCTTACATCTCGCTTGCAAAAACCTTTTCCAAGGAATACGCCCATGCCGTCCCCGCATCCGCTTAAACAGCTTCAAAGCGAAACCCAACTGATATTTGAATTGTCTCGACCGGGCAGGACAGGTTTTCAAGCGACTGCCACTCCCGCGAGTTTGCCCCATGTTAAGCTACCTTCAACTCTGACACGTAAAACCGCGCCGCGTTTGCCGGAAGTCGCCGAGAACACCGCCGTCCGGCATTACACGAATCTCTCGGTTCGCAATCATCATATTGATCGGGACTTCTATCCTTTGGGTTCTTGTACTATGAAATACAATCCGAAGGTTAATGACGAGCTTGCCGCTCATCCCGGTTTCGCGGCGATCAGTCCCAAACAGTCCGAAGCCTCGTCACAGGGAGCGATGGAGCTTATGTATGAGCTGTCATCTGCGCTGATCGAAATCACCGGTATGGATCATATCACGTTGCAGCCTGCTGCCGGAGCGCAGGGTGAACAAACCGCCCTGCTGATGTTTCGCGCTTACCACGAGAAATGCTTTGGCAAGCCGCGCAAAGCCGTCATTATTCCCGACAGCGCTCACGGCACAAACCCCGCCTCCATCGTGAACGCAGGATATGAAGTCATTCAACTGCCTTCCGCAGATGACGGGATGGTGGATGTGGGTGCGCTGAAAAACGTGCTGAATGAAGATATCGCGGCTCTCATGATCACCAATCCCAACACGCTGGGACTCTTTGAAAAGAAAATTCTGGAGATCAACGACTTGGTCCATCAAGCGGGCGGCTTGGTTTACATGGATGGCGCAAATCTGAATGCGCTGCTCGGAATCGCCCGGCCCGGTGATATGGGATTCGATGCGTGTCACATGAATCTTCATAAGACATTTTCCACGCCGCACGGCGGCGGCGGACCCGGCAGCGGTCCGGTTGCCGTAAAGAAAAAACTTGAACCGTTCTTGCCGACGCCCGTGCTCGTCGTTCTGAATAATAAGTTTCACTGGGAATGGAATCGCCCGGACTCGATCGGCAATGTCCATTCTTTCTACGGCAACTTTGGCATTCATGTGCGCGCTTTGGCTTACATCCTGTCAATGGGCAGTGAAGGTATGCGCGGCATCGCTGAAAATTCGATAATCAATGCTAATTATCTCCGTGTGATGCTTGCCGACTGTTATCAGATTCAACAAAACGTCCCCTGCATGCACGAGGTTATCATCTCCGGATCTCGACAAAAGGCTCGCGGTATTCGCACTCACGATATTGCCAAGCGACTGCTCGACTATGGCGTCCATCCGCCGACAGTCTATTTCCCCCTGATTGTTCCGGAATGCATGATGATTGAACCGACGGAATCCGAGTCTCGTGAAACACTCGATGATTTTGTCGACATTATGAAGACTATCGATAAAGAAGTTGACGAGCATCCCGACGAGCTGCTTTCCGCGCCGCATCTGACGCCGGTGCGCAGGCTGGATGAGGCATCCGCCGCGCGCACGCTGGACATCCGCTACTACAAGTAAGTATACCAGCCGGGCCATTGACAAAGGACAATCTGAACTCTGCTCAAAGCGCTGTGAACTGGTTCGAGGAACTCGGTCTCGCTGATTTTGTCGCCGTTGATCTCGAAACGACCGGACTCGATCCGCAAAGCGACCAGATTATCGAAATCGGAGCGGTTCGCTTTGTTCATGGCAAGGCAAGTGATAAGTTTCAGACATTCCTTTCCTGTCCAAAGCCGCTCGACTCGTTCATCACCGAACTGACCGGTATCACGGATAGCGATTTGCAGAACTCGCCGTCCTTTCTCGAAGTTACCGGCGAATTCTCTTCCTTCCTCGCTGAATCCGTTATCGTAGGTCAAAACGTTGATTTCGATTTGCAGTTTCTGTCGGCATCCGGTCGCAGAATTGCTGATACTTCTCGGGAGAATCTGTTCACTTTTCGCGGCCGTCATGTAATCGACACCGCCATGCTCGCGCGTATTTTCTGGCCGGAATTCACCAGGTTTTCTCTCAACCGTCTTTGCCATGAATTTGGCGTCACTCTCGAACAGGCCCATCGGGCTGTTGCCGATGCCCGTGCGACAGGGGAAGTTCTCGCAATCATGATCAATAAGCTGCCTCAACGCGTCTGGGGCAGCCTCGCGGATTCACTCAATCATTTGATTCAGACGACGACTCATCGGAGTCGTTTCTTTTTCAATCGTTTGTCCGTTCTGGCGAAGGACATTCCCAAGCCTGTCGCGGAATCCAATCCGTCACTTCATACGGACGCTTCACCTGTCGAAATGCCCGGTCTCGTTGCCTGGTTCGAAGAGAAGGGCGTCTTTGAACAAAATCTGGAGCGCTTCTCGCATCGGCCTATCCAGCAGGAAATGGCGGAGCTGGTTGACGCTGCTCTTCAAGATAATCGCTTTTCACTGATTGAAGCTCCGACCGGAACCGGGAAATCGCTTGCTTATCTTTTACCCGCTCTGCTGTGGACTGAGGATGAGCGGCAGGAGGAAAGACAGGTTGTCATATCCTCGCATACCAAAGCATTGCAGGAACAGCTTTTCAGTAAGGATGTGCAGGATATTGCGCTCTCCTTAAAGCATCGGATTTCCGCTGCGGTGCTCAAAGGGCGCCGCAACTATCTTTGCAAGCGCAGGCTGAACCTGCTTCTGCGCGATGCCGATCAGCGCTTGAGCGAATCCGAATGCCTCCGGCTGCTGCCCCTGTTGCGATGGGCGGAACTCACACAGACCGGAGATATTGCCGAAATCGGAGGATTTAATGAGCAGGCTGATCCCTATCTCTGGAGTCAGGTTTGCTCGGATAGTCAAGCCTGTGCAGGTTCTTCCTGCAGCAGCGGAAAAGGGGATTTTCATCGGGCAGCTCAGGAAATCGCCGCTAAATCAAAGCTTGTTTTTGTGAATCACGCGCTGCTGATGAGCGATACCGATCGGTTCCTTCTGAAGCCTGCGCCGCTGCGAAAAGTCATCATTGATGAGGCACATTCGATCGAACGAGCGGTTGTCGCGGCGATGACCGTGGAGTTAACGGCCGCTCAGTTTCGCGACGCATTGACTCGCATCGCGGATGAAAGAAGTTCCAGAGGGATTCTCTACCGGACGATTCGCGCCAACGATTCGCTTGGAGACGAACTTGTCAGGCGCGTCCAGTCCGCAATCGATAAGACGGCGCTTCTCTTCGGAGTGATTCGAACGGTCTTCGCTCAACTGCCGGGCGTTTTGTTAGGAATGGCTGCCGATCCGAATCGCTCCTTGAGAATTCGCTTCCGTAAGGACGATAATCTGCACCGGACGGTTAATCGCGAATTGGATGACTTGCTTCTCCAATGGCGCGAGTTCAGTATTTTCTTTGAGGCTCTTGTTTCTGACCTTCTGAAACTGCGCGGCGAGGAGAAGCTTCCTGCGGAGTTGCTGTTTGAGTTGCGCAGCTCTGCTGAGCAGATTAATAGCTTGCTCGAGAATCTTGCGCTGATCGTCGAGGCCGCTGATCGCAACCGCGTTTTCTGGGTCGAGGCCGGAAGCGGTCGATTAAATCCGTGGTGCGCCCTTTATGCCGCTCCGATTACGATCTCGGAAATGATGCACAAGGAGTTCTGGCAAAAAGTCGACTCTGCTGTGCTCACTTCGGCCACATTGACCTGCAACGGCGGCTTTCGCCATATCAGGGAGGCGCTGGGGCTTGATCTTGTCGAGTCGAGTAGAGTGGCGGAAACCGCCCTTAACAGTCCCTTTAATCTGCCCGAACAGATGCAAGTGCTTGCTCCCTTGTACATGCCTGATCCGCGTCAGCAGCAAGCGCACAACGAAGCTGTTGCAGAACTTGCATCCGATTTAGCCGACCAGGTGTTTCGGGGTACTTTGATTCTTTGCACATCTTTAGAGGCGGTTCGCCAAATCGGCAACGCCTTGGAGCCTGTGGCAAGAAAAGCCGGGCGAATCCTGCTGACGCAGCGGTCTTCGGGAGCACCCTACGAACTTCTGAAACAGTTTCGCAGGCACAACGATGCCATTCTCATCGGCGCCGCGAGCTTCTGGGAAGGGATCGATGTTATCGGGGATTCACTTCAAATTCTGATTATCGCAAAATTACCCTTCGATGTTCCCACTGAACCTTGGGTTGAAGCGCGAAGCGAGCACCTGCGGGATGCCGGACGGGATGCCTTCAATGAATTCAGTATTCCCTCCGCCACGCTGAAACTCAAACAAGGATTAGGCCGGCTTATCCGGCACCAGAATGATATCGGAGTCGCTATCCTCTGCGACCCGCGCCTTATGCAATCGCGTTTTGGTCACGCAATTCGCGGCAGTCTTCCTGTACCCGTTCAACCGGTTAACTCCAAAGCAGTGCTCTTGGAACAAATGCATTACTTTTTCCATACGGTTGCTGTATGATCAAAGGACTCGACCATATCGCCGTCGCTGTCAGCGATCTCGATGCGGCTGTCAAGCTCTGGACCGAGACATTTCAGGTTGCCGTGTCGCATCGTGAGATCATACAAGATCAGCTTGTTGAAGTGGCAATGATTAAGCTCGGCTCGCTTCATGTCGAACTGATCTCCCCGATCTCTTCCGACTCTCCGGTCGCAAAGTTTATTGAAAAGCGCGGTGAAGCTCTTCACCATTTTGCGGTCGCCTCCGAATCCACTCAGGATGAACTGGATCGTATGAAGCAATCAGGCATTCCATTGATCGACGAAATGGCGCGTGCCGGTGCGAAGGGGAGCCGTATCGGTTTCATTCATCCGCAGGCGCTTGGAGGCGTGCTTGTTGAGATCGTAGATCATCAAAAAGAGTAATCCGCTGCCGTGCAAATCTCTCTCGACACGAAATTAGGGGCGCTGCCGAAGCAGCCGGGCGTTTACCAGTTTAAAGACTCGTCGGGGTTGATTATCTATATCGGAAAAGCGCGAGTGCTCCGCAACCGTGTTCGCTCATACTTCCAGAAGACCAATGACGGCCGCTATCAGTATGAATTGCTCGTCAGCCGCATCGCTGATGTTGAAGTGATCACAACCGACACCGAACTGGAAGCGCTGATTCTTGAAAGCACTCTGATTCAAAAGCATAAGCCTCGTTTTAACGTTGATCTGAAGGATGACAAGTCCTTTCCTTATTTGCGCGTTACCAATGAGGAATTTCCGAAGGTATTTCTGACTCGCAAGCCCGTCATGGATGGCTCAAAATACTTCGGACCATTCAGTGACTTGCGATACCTGAAAGGACTGCTGCATGTGTTGCGCGGGATGCTGAAGATTCGCAGCTGCAATCTCCCGCTGACGGAAGCGGGTATCTCCGCGGGCAAGTTCAAAGACTGTCTTGAATACCAGATTCGCCGCTGCAATGCTCCCTGTGTCGGACGCGAATCGCGCGAGGAATATGACAAGCATGTCAAGGATTTCATCGATGTCATCAAGGGCAGGGACGCCGACATCATCAGCAGGTTAAGGGAGGAAATGCGCGAGCACGCTGAGCATCAGCGCTTCGAGCAGGCCGCTCAATTGCGCGATTGGTTGAGTGCCGTCGCCGGTCTCACGCAAAAACAAAAAGTCATTTCCGCCGATCCGATCAATCGTGACATCTGCGGACTTGCGATCGAAGATGCCGATGGTTTTCTTGTTTTCATGCAGATTCGGGCGGGAAGGATGATGGGCAGGGTTCATTATCGGCTGCGTCATCTTAAGGATCGCGCGCTCCCTGAGATTCTTGAGAGTGCGCTGCAGCAGTATTACTCAAGCGCCGTCACGATCCCCGATGAACTGGTACTGCCCTTTGCGCCGGATAACCTTGATTTGCTCACGCGATGGCTGAAGAATATCGTCGGAAGCAAAGTGGAAATCATCATCCCGGCCAGAGGAGAAAAAGTCCAGATGGCGGATTTAGCTCATCGAAATGCCGAATTATTGTTGGGGGAGTATAAAATTGCCAAGCAGCAGAAAAGCCGCATCCCGGCAGCGGTCAAAGAGATTCAGAGCAGGCTGGGATTGCCCAAGTTGCCGCGAACGATAGCGGGATTCGATATTTCGACTCTGCAGGGGATTGACAAAGTCGCGTCAATGGTGGTCTTCAAGAATGGCCGTCCGGTTCGTTCGGAATACCGCAAATTTAAAATCAAGACTGTTGAAGGTCAGGACGATTTCGCCTCTATGCACGAAGTTATTTATCGAAGATTTTCCCGCTTGCAAAGAGAGGGCGCCCTCTTTCCCGATCTGGTTCTGATTGACGGCGGCAAAGGACAGCTTGCCGCAGGTGTCTCTGCGTTGAAAAAGCTTGACATTCACGATCAGCCGATTCTGGGTCTCGCGAAGAGAATAGAGGAGATCTACCTTCCCGGAGAAGACACTCCGCATAATCTGCCGCGGACTTCGTCCGGCTTGAAGCTGCTTCAACAATTGCGGGATGAAGCGCATCGCTTCGCGATTACTTATCATCGCAGCTTGCGCAAGAAATCGACGATGCAGTCTCAACTTGAAGACATTCCCGGTATCGGCCCTGCTCGCCGGAAAGCTCTGCTGGCTCATTTCAAAAGTATGCAGAGATTGACTTCTGCCTCTCTGCAAGAGCTTGAAGAAGTGCCCGGGCTTTCATCAAAAACCGCCGGGCAAGTCCGCGATTATTTCCAGTCCAAAACCTCCACCGGTTCCTGATTATGCCGATTAACTACCCGCCTGTGACGATTGAAACGGCACTCGAGCATGGCTTGAGTGAGTCCGAATACGAACTCATTAAGGAAATCCTCGGACACACGCCGACTTATGTCGAACTTGGCCTGTACTCCGTCATGTGGTCTGAGCATTGTTCCTACAAGAATTCGATTCTTGAGATCAAGCGCCTGCCTAAAAAGGGTAAAAGAGTACTTGTCGAAGCGGGTGAAGAAAACGCCGGACTGATTGATATTGGCGATGGTCTGGCCGTCTGCTTCAAGATGGAAAGCCATAATCATCCGTCCGCTATTGAACCTTATCAGGGCGCGGCCACCGGAGTCGGCGGTATCCTGCGCGATATTTTTACGATGGGCGC
>JAHIZR010000092.1 GCA_018814465.1 bacterium
ATAGAGCAGATACCTGTCATCAGGTGAAAAACCCACTACCTGATTGTATCCTTCGGCCTCGATCAGCATCACCGGCGCCTGCTGTGAAATGGAATGATAATAGATATCGAAATCGGTTTTATTCCGTTCATTACTCACATATGAGAACGCGGTTCCGGCCCGAGACCAAGCCCCAAAAGTATACATCGCCTGATCATCCTTGGTAATCCTGTACCAGGGTGATCCGGTTGGATTGAACAAGTATAACTGCGACATTTCATTGCCTCCCCGCGACGCGGCAATTACCATCAGCTCGGGATTCGTCGGAGACCACCACGCTCCCTCGACTCCATCAGGCTCGAAGGTAAGCTGGCTCGTTTGCTCCGTTAAAAGCTTCACTCGCCAGACCTGATTGACTCCCGAAATATTCGTAAGGTATACAAGCTCCTTGCCGCCAGGACTGAAACTCGGATTGGTTGCTCTCTGAATATTCAGGAACTGATTCAGGGAATATTCCTGACTCCACACTGCGGACGCGAGAACCGTGATCATCGAAATGAGTAATAGTCTTTTCATATGACTCGAAACCTATGATAGATTTAATTTTGTCTGATTGAATTAATCCATTGCTCATAGAGCAACTCTACCTTCTCTTTGAGGTCATCAAGCGTACCCGAATTATCAATGATGACATCAGCCTGCGCAAGCTTCTCCTCGACCGGACACTGATACCGAAGCCGCTGCGAGATCGTCCGCGAATCGAATCTCCCGGAAACCGCACGACTGCTGACAAGCTCAGGATCCGCTCTTACAACCACGATTTTATCGAACTCCCTTTGCATCCCCCATTCGAATATCAACGCGGCATCGAAAATGATTATTTCCTTCCGGCAGTTTGTTACGGCTTCTGTCCACTTGGCGTGTATAAACGGGAAGGTAAGCTCCGTCAGCCAACGAACATGAGATGAATCGGTAAACACCTTTTCACCCAGCGCCCGCCGGTTTAATACTCCCCCGGAATCAAAAAAAACGCCGCCAAACCGCTTCCGAATCGCATTCTGAACAGCCGGCTGCAATTCAATCGCCTGCTTGCCTAACTCATCGCCCACAACGAGCTCGGCTCCGCAGTCGGCGAACAATCCGGCCACCGTTGATTTTCCCACACCGATGCCTCCGGTCAATCCGACGGTGAACGGCATTATCTCATCACCGCCAGCTTGCCGCGGACTTCATCATCACCGGACTTGATGACATATAGATAAACACCGGATGCAATTCTGTCACCCCGGTCATTCGCAAGATCCCAGTCCGCCGCGCCCGAGAAACCAGCATGCTCGATTTCCTTGATTAATCTGCCTTGAATAGTGAAAATCCGAATCGTCGCCTTTTCTGGCAGTCCGGCAAAATGAACACCCTCGCCGCCCCCCGCCCCGACACCACGGTAAGGATTCGGAAACACGTAGGCATCATTCAAATTAGCGGCCGCTCCGCCCAATATTAGATCCGCCTGCCCCGAAGTCGTGTCAATTTCGATTCCTGATTGGTTGGTTACGCCCCGGATCATCATCCGCGCGGGCAATCCAATCGCACCAACAGGAAAGCAGCTGTCCAGTTTTACTCTCACAATACGATTGTCTTCACTGAGCGACTGAACCGCTTCCGCATGCGCCGGCGTGGAAGGTCGCCCGTAATCCATTCGGTAATTCAGAGGATCCGACACTGTCAGCAAGGTCATCGGCTGCGAAAACGTGATTTCAACCTGATCGGTGCCGACATCCCCGACCAAGAAATGTGTTACAATTCGAGGCGGATTCGATATTTCACGCTCGACAACAAACGACAGCGTTGATGCCGGCAAGAGTGAATGCTGGGCATCCCTGACATTGGAAATCCTCATAGTGTACCAGCGCTCTTCAAATGTGCCGTCGAACGCCAGATAGAAAACCCTCCCCCCTTCCGCATCATTGATCACGGCCGGCATCCGCTCATCATCCAGCTTGTAGGCTCCTTGTATGAACGCTGAAGATCCCATCACCTCTGAAAAGCGCACCTTCACAAAATGCGGCTCGATGAATTCAGCCGTATCTTCAACCGTCGGAGCCGCGTTTGCCGTGACCTGCACGATATTCGATAAAACACTCGTCTGAACAGGAAAGCTTGAGTTGACAGTCTGAACCGCCCAGTAATATGGGTAGTCCATTTCCACATCTGTGAAACTGATAGTCGTGTCTTGGGTGGAGGCGACCACATCAAACTGCTGACCGTCAGACGAGCGGTTGACGACATAACTGTCGTTTTCCGCAACCGCATGCCAGTGAAGCGCAATCGAGGTCAGACCGAGCGGCTCTCCGCTCAGCGCCAACGGCGGTCGCGGACGTTCTCCGCTTGCGGAAGCGGCTTCCACCCGGCGAAATCTGTCGCCATCGCTGAACAAAAACTCGTTGATTCCATCGCCGTCCCTGTCGGCGATTAATATGGCATTCGAGCTTGACGGCATGTAGTGCCAGCTCGGTTCATAAGCGTCGCTCGCAGGATTATATTGAACAATGTACTGGTCGGGAAAAGCCGATATCAGAATGTCGTCACGGCCGTCCGCGTCTACGTCCCCCGATTGTACACAAGCAGGATAATCCGAGATATTCTCATTCCCCAAAATAGAAATCGAGTCCACCTTAACAAACTCGTTGTCGGCTGCGCACTCAAAAACAAAATACTCCCAGTGCTTGCTCTTGCGCTGGCTCTCCGTTCCTCCGAGAGCATTGCTGCGGCAACCGGCAACGAATTCCGGCTCTCCGTCACCGTCATAATCTCCCGTGGTGATCCAATTTGTCGCATCATTGATCGGCAGACGGGTCATCCATCGCTGAACAACTTCCGAACCTGTCCACTCGCAAAAAACGATATCCCCATCATAATC
>JAHIZR010000093.1 GCA_018814465.1 bacterium
ATCGTGACCGGTCAGTTTATGAAAGACTTGATCGAAGATAAAGTCGCTTACGGCGGCAGCGGCCTCTATATCAGCGGCATGCACGTGAAAATCGACAGAAATCGTCCGCAAGGCGACCGTGTGGTCTCGTTTGAAATCGGCGGTGAACCCTATGTCCCCGATAAAGAATACCGGCTGGTCACGACCGACTATCTGCTCGAAGGCAATTCCGGCATGAAAAAACTGTTGAGCCTGCGCAATCAAACCGCGATCGAATCAGGAGTTTACATGCGCGATTCCTTGATCGAATATATCAAGGAGTTCTCGCCGCTCGAACCCAAACTCGACGGCCGCTGGCAGTGGGTGGATTCGAAACAGTAAACGAATCGGATAAACCGGGGAGCTTCTTGTGGTCGGAATACTGATCTCTGCCGCCTTCCTATAGGCAGCAATCATTCTGGTCACTAAAGACCATAATATGGATTGGTGGGAACCCATTAAGTGGATGGTGCTTGCCATGATCGCATCCGCGGGTGTGGAGTTAGTGCTGGACTATGTCCTCGATGTGGAGTTCATCATCAGAAGTATCATCGCTGCGATAGTCTTCGCAGGAGTAGTATTCTATAAGCTATGGATCAATTACGGCGGAATAGGGCTGACGAAGCTAATAACTGTAATGGCTTTATATTTCGTTCTGGAGATTCTCTGGCTCGCTTTCTTTTTCGGAACCTTTTAATCGCGGGACATTTCTTGGCAACAACATCTTCATACACATACAAACAGGAGTATCTAACCATGTCAACCAAAATGAAAACGATTTTTACTCTCATCGCCTGTCTGGCCCTGCTCACCGCAGCCCCCGCGCAGGTTATGATCAATGAAGTGCATTATGACACCCCCAGCACGGATGACACCAGCATTATGTACACCGAAATCTACGGCCCTCCGGGAACCAACCTTGACGGCTGGACGCTTGTCGGCATCAACGGCAACGGCGGCGCACCCTATCTCACCCTCCAACTCGAAGGCGATATTCCCGATGACGGGTACTTCGTCGTCGGCGGCTCCAACGTCGCCAATGTCGATCAAGTCTCTCCGCATGACTGGCAGAATGCCGGCAGTGCCTCCGGAGTTTCCTGTGACGGTCTCGATCTGAGAAACTCCACCGGCACGACTGTTGATCATCTGTGCTATGGTGAGTGCGACGCCGACGATATCTGCACCGGCGAAGGCGGCACCAACGGCCCCGATCCCTTCCCTTCGGGCGGTATGCTCAGCGCGATTGCCCGCATCCCCGATCATCAGGATACCGACGATAACGGCGCCGACTGGCAGGCTACCGAAGACCTCACTCCCGGCGAGCCCAATGAAGGCGAGCCCTGTGTCCCCGTTTATGCCGACCTGATTGACATCCGCGAGAATGACGCCAATGGTGTCCCGGTCATGCTGGGTACTTTCGTTATTGTCGAAGGTATTATCATTATCGAAGACGGTCTCTTGCTGGAAACCCCATCCAGCCTTTACTTCCAGGATGACGACGCCGGCGCGAATTTATATGGCGGAGTCATGCCGGCAGGCCTTGTAGTTGGTGACTGTGTGCGTGTCTCCGGCTGGGTTGAACAGTTCCGCGGTCTCACCGAAATCTCCGGCAGCGGTCCCGGCAACTGCATCTGGGATTGTGATGTCATCGGACATACCGATCCGCCCGAACCAGTCGTGCTGCAAGGCAACTCCTTCTTCGAATCCTTCGAAGGTATGCTCGTTAAGTTCGAACATGTTACCATCACCGGCGGCGATGCTTGGCCGACCGAAGGCAACGACGCCACCATCACCGTCACCGACGGCAACGGCACCTTCACTCTTCGTATCGATAAGGAAACCGGTGTTGACGGCATGCCCGAACCCGAAGAAGAATTCGACCTGACCGGCATCATGACTCAATATGATTTTGATTCTCCGTACGATGGCTTCTATCAGGTGATCCCGCGTTATCGTTCGGACATCGTACCCTCTTCCGCCGCGGATGATCCCACGGATCTTGCCATGCCCGCCGAATTCCGCCTGGACGGCGCGTTCCCGAATCCTTTCAACAGCACCACCAACCTTCGCTTCACTGTCGGCAACGCCAGCGAACTGATCGTGCATGTCTTTGATCTGCTGGGACGTGAAGTCGCGACCGAAAAGCTCACCGGTCTGACTCCCGGCAATCATGTCTGGAACTGGACTCCCGCCGGAGCCACCGGTCTGTATATCGTGCGCGTGGAAAGTGAAAACGTCATCGAAACCGCCAAGCTGCTCTATCTGAAATAAGCTCCGGCTTCAGAGGAAGCTCTCACCCATACGAGTGAGCGGTAGCATAAAGCTCATTAAAAAGTAAAGGGACGCACCATCGTGCGTCCCTTTACTCCAGATTGCTGACAAAGTCCTCGCATATAGCGGGGATTTTTGTTATGATAAGTCCGTTAATCAAGTGGTACAAACGTGAGGTAGGTATGCTGCGGCAGGATGTTGTGAAGGCGACGGAACTTGAGTTCGTATCGATAGATGC
>JAHIZR010000094.1 GCA_018814465.1 bacterium
ATAGAGAACGGCGAGAACCTGATGTTCGCGCGGGGGAATAATGTCGGCATCAAGTATGCGCTTGAGCAAAAGGCCGATTACATCATGCTGATGAATGACGATGTCGCGGTGGATTCTAGAATGATTTCCGAGCTTGTTAAAGCCGCGGAATCCGCCATGGACATCGGCGTTGTCGGACCGAAAATATACTATTGGGAACCCAAAGACCAAATCTGGTTCGCGGGCGGCAAGATCTATCTGCATCGCGGCACCGGAGCGCATATCGGGATTCGCGAAACCGACCGGGGACAATACGACGAACAGCGCGAAGTGGATTATATCACCGGCTGCGCGCTGATGATGAAGCGAGCGGTAATCGAAGAAATCGGCCTGCTTGATCCGGCTTATTATTTTTATTGGGAAGACGCCGACTGGTGCATGCGCGCACGCAAGGCGGGAAGCCGCGTGGTTTATGTGCCGACCGCGAAACTATGGCACAAGATTTCGGCATCAGCGGGCGGGCAATTGTCGAAGCGAAAGATCAAAGCGAAACTTAGAAGCGGAGCTTTTTTCTTCCGCCGCTACGCGAAATGGTATCACTGGCTGACGATACCGGTGTTTCAGATTTTCGATGCATTGAGAGTACTGCTATTGGTGCTGCTCGGGAAGTTCCGAGACACGACAGCTGCGAAATAGTAAAACACACGGAAAGAGGTTTCTTATGACTGGCATTCGTGTTTTGACTGTGCTTTCAGTATTAGCATTTTTCTCGCACTTCGGATTCGCGCAGCCCGCAGAGCAAGTCTGGCTGCAATACTACGGCGCTGCGGGATGGGAACGCTTTGACAGTGTCGATGAAACCTTTGACGGCGGCTATGTTCTGGTGGGCAGAACAAGTTCGCAGGGAAACGGCGGACAGGACATCTGGCTGGTAAAAACCGACAGCGAAGGGAATCAGCAATGGGATAGAACTTACGGGGGATCTTTTGTTGATGAGTGCTATCGGGGTTACGAGACGAGCAATTATGACGGCTACTTGATTGCAGGAGCGCTGGGAACGCAAACTTGGGGGCCGGATGCCTGGGGAATTCGCACGAACACAAATGGCGACACCCTGTGGACTGTCCACATAGAATCCCCTGGTGACGGCGCGTTCTGGAATGTACGTGAATTGAATGACAAAGGATATATTTTCGTCGGTTGGGATTATAATCCGGATCGTCAGGCGCTGGCCGTGAAAACCGATGAAGACGGACAGGTTCTCTGGATCAGGTATTTCGGAGGTATGGGGGAAGAGTTTTTTTCCGGTGTTGCTGAAACCTCGGATAACGGATATCTGTTCACGGGCGTAACCAGCACTTGGGGAAGCGGCGGTCGCGATATGTACGTTGTTAAGACCGATTCGATGGGAATCTACCAGTGGCATGAAACCTATGGCGGATCCGACAATGATTGGTTGTTCAGTATTGAAGTTTTACCCGATGGCAATTATGTAACTGTGGGGACTCAATATTCCAGCCCGGCTATGTATGCCGATGCTTGTTTGCTGAAAATCGACGAATCAGGGAACGCTATTTGGACGCGCCTATACGGCGGATCCGGATATGAAAACGGCAATCAAGTTACCCAAACCTCCGATGGCGGATTCATGATTGCCGGGGAGACAACTACGTGGGGCAACGGTCCGCGCAGTGCCTGGATGGCAAAAACCGATGCGTCCGGAATACTGGAATGGCATAATACTATCATGATGCCGGAAGAGCAATGCTGCCACAGCGGAATTCCAACTGCGGATGGCGACTATGTGCTGGCTTTTTATACGGAACACGATTTGTATGGGGACTGGGACGGCTGTTTAGTCAAGCTGCATAATCCAGAAGAGTGCATTCCCCAAACAGTAACCATTATTCCGAATGAACTAGATTTCGGGATTGTCGATGTCGGGGAAACAGATTCAAGATTCATCGCGGTGATGAATCCGGATACCTGTGACTTAATCATAACAGGTGCTTCCGTGTCCGCACCATTCACAGTGGATTTCGACGGGCCCTATACCGTTCAGTCCGGAAATAATATCGCAATCGAGGTGTTCTTTGCGCCGCAAGCTGCGTTGGAGTATACGGCGACTTTGCGATTCTATTCGAATGCACTGGACAGCCCGGCGGAGGTGCCGGTGAGTGGAATCGGCGGCGGTCCCATCCTTCTCATTGTACCGGACCAACTGGATTTCGGAGAGGTGCAAGTCGGGTCAACAGAATCAAGAACATTGAGACTCGCCAATATCGGTACTGTTGGGCTGACAGTCAGCTCGATCTACGTTCCGCAATCATTCGAGACGAATTTCGCGGGTCCAATCGTCCTATCAGCGGGCGCGGAGACCTTTGTTCAAGTATCTTTCAGCCCGGATACCGCCCGACATTACGAGGATATTCTTGTTATTGTCAGCGATCTGAATCCGCCGACGAGAGTTGTCGTCATGACGGGAATTGGTATACCGTTAGCAGCAGACGATTTCTTTGCGGCAGCGGCAACCGAATTCGATTTGAAACCGGTTTTCCCCAATCCGTTCAATCCGTCGACGACGATTTCCTTCGATGTGCCAACCCCGGCGGATGTCAGTATTGCAGTCTACGATATTACAGGTCGTGAAGTCGCCGAGTTGATCAATAGTCCCTTCGGCGCAGGACGGCATCAGCTTAGCTGGAGTTGTCCGGAGTGCGCCGCGGGAGTCTATCTGGTCACGATGACGAGCGGCGAATACCGAGCTGTGACTAAAGCACTTTTCGTAAAGTAAAACCTCTTTTAGGAGCCAGCGATTGCGCAAGATCATCATTATCGGAGCCGATGGACAGTTGGGTACCGATCTG
>JAHIZR010000095.1 GCA_018814465.1 bacterium
ACCACCTCCGCGCAGGTCGCAACCGTCAATAAGATCTTGAGCGCAAGCGAAATCCATTCCCTGCAGGATTTGGTGCGTCGCGTCCCGGTCGCCGATAACGTCATCGAATATGCCGTCAAGTTGGTTCGCATGTCCCGGCCTAACAGCGATGAAGCTCCGCAGTTCATCAAGGATTACGTCAGTTGGGGTTGCGGTCCGCGTGCGTCGCAATATCTCGTGCTCGGAGCTAAGACTCGCGCCGCGCTGGAAGGCCGTCCCACTCCCGATATCGAAGATGTGAAAGCGGTTGCACTTCCCGTTCTAAGACACCGCATTGTGAGCAGTTTCAATGCCGAAGCCGACGGCGTCAAGGTCGATTCCCTCGTCCAACAACTCCTCGACAAAGCCAAATAGTCCTGCTTCAGGCATCGTTACCTTGTGAATACTAGGCAACACCCTCCCGGGTGTTGCATTCACTGACTGAACCCTTTAGCAGGTGGGGGCAGGTTCAGATTTTATCCCGCGACCTTTTCGAGTTGTTATACATTATGACACTCCAATAACTAACGCAATCAAGGAGTCAAGTATGCAGACCTTTTTCAAGTCTTTTACGTATCTCCTGACCGTTGCCTTATTGACTACATGGACGGGCATCGCCAACTGTCAGTCAACCGAACTCAAGATTCCCATCACCACCTCGTCTCCCGAAGCCAAAGCCC
This sequence comes from bacterium, assembly GCA_018814465.1. Classification (GTDB taxonomy): domain Bacteria; phylum Electryoneota; class RPQS01; order RPQS01; family RPQS01; genus JAHIZR01. Next base: position 699 of record JAHIZR010000095.1, read on the forward strand.
TCTATGATCAAGCTCGGGATTTGCAGGAAAAATTCCACTTCCCCGAATCGCGCGAACCTCTGGAAGCCGCCTTGCAATTGGATAGCGATTTCGCTCTCGCTCACCTGCTCCACGCCTTTACACAGCCGAGCAACAAGGGCTTTCTGGAGTCGCTGAATAATGCGGTCGGCTTGGTGGACAAAGTCTCCGAAGGTGAAAAACTCATCATCCTCGCTCAGCAAGCCGGAGTAAACGGAGATCCCACTCAGCAAGGCGATTATCTGCTGACACTGACGGAGAAATTTCCCCAGGACGAGCGCGCGCAAACCGCGCTCGCTGTGTTTTATTTCGGACAGCAGCGCTATCAGGATGCCATCGTGCATTTCACCGAGGCCACCGAAGCCGCGCCGGATTTCTCGCCTGCCTACAACATGCTCGGATATTCCTACCGCGCGCTGGAACAGTATACTGACGCGGAGCAGGCATTCAAAAAATACACCGAGCTGATTCCGGACGAAGCGAATCCGCTCGATTCTTATGCCGAACTGCTCCTCAAGATGGGACGCTACGATGAAGCGCTGGAAGCTTATCGTAAAACGCTGCAGCTGGATGCCGCCTTTGTGAATTCCTACGTCGGTGCCGCTTCCGTGCTCACCTGCATGGATCGGCATGCGGAAGCGCTGGAAGAGCTGCAGCAAATGGTGGCGGCGGCCGTGAATGACGGCCAGCGTCGCTTCGCCTTAGTCTCCATGGCAAATGTTTACTGTGATGAAGGCAAGTTCGACGATGCTCTCAGAATGATCGACGAGCAATACGCGATCGCGGAGAAAATCAATGATGTCGGGGCGATGGCGCAAGACTTGACTAACACGGGAAACATCTGCTTCGAGGCAAAGCGCTACGATGACGCGCTGGTTAATTTCACGGCGGCGATCGAGAAAATCAGAGCTTCGAATCTCTCAGACGATATCAAAGCCAACGCAGAGCGGTTATTCCTTTTTAACGAAGGCCGCGTCGCGCTCATGAAGGGCGAAGCTGAAACGGCGAAGGCGAAGTCCATGGAATTCACGGAAAAAGCGAACACGGCTCACAACACCTTCCAGCTTTGGCTGGCTCATCAGCTCGCCGGAATGATTGCCTATGAAGCGGGAGACTTCGCGAAAGCGCTTGAAGAGTTCCAGAGTTCCAATCCGCAGAATCCGCATAATCTTTTGAGAATCGCGCTCGCTTACAAAGGCTTGGGCGAGATGGACAAAGCAAAAGAGTTCTGCGCGAAAGCCGCGAATTTCAACGCACTGCTGGCGCTGAATTTCTCCGTCGCGCGACCGCAGGCGAAAGCGCTGCTGGCCGAGCTGTCGAAGTGATCCGTTTGATTATTTGATTTGATGGTTTCACACCCTCCGGAAGTCCGGAGGGTTTTTTATGGCTGGGTTTCGGTTCGGTGATGCTTATCTTGATCCATTCCGGATTGTTTAAGGGGGACCTACTGCAAATCCCGTGGTGTCATAAGCTAAATCTCTGTATTAACTGAACAATAATGATTTGTTATGACTATAATATAATACAGAAAAAGCCGTTTGTCAAGTCTTTTGTGTAATATACAGCCCCGAATGAAGTTACGCAAAAAACAGCAAATCTGCTTGACACCCTCGGTCTTTTTGCTATATTGAAATAGAATAGCAAGAAACTTGTAAATCTGATCAGGAGTCGGGATTTGGAAGAGAAGGGCAAACCTGCAAATGGGCAGTTGCTGATCTATCAGGACGGGACAACACAACTGCAAGTCCGGCTGGAAAATGAGACGGTCTGGCTGACTCAGAAGCTGATGGCGGAACTATATCAAGTTTCTGTCAAGACCGTAAACGAACACTTGATAAATATTTACGACGAAGAGGAACTCGATCCAACGGCAACTATCCGGAAATTCCGGATAGTTCAAACCGAAGGCCAGCGCAAAGTATCCCGAACGATAGACCATTATAATCTCGAGGCGATTCTGGCCGTCGGCTATCGCGTGCGGTCTTTGCGGGGGACGCAGTTTCGGCAGTGGGCGACACAGCGGCTCTCCGAACTGCTGGTCAAAGGCTTCACGATGGA
>JAHIZR010000096.1 GCA_018814465.1 bacterium
AAAGTGATCATCGAACACAACAAACAGCAGATTCGCATTACTGTCCAAGACAAAGGCAGCGGATTCGATCTGGATAAGTTTAATACTACAGCTATTCAGGAAAAAGGATTCGGACTTTTTAGCATCAAGGAACGGCTGGAACAACTGGATGGTCAGATGATCCTTGATTCACAGATCGGTCACGGAACAACTGTTACTCTAATCGCCGGGTATGAATCATGAACGAAACACATTCCGTTGTTCGAATCTTTATTGCCGACGATCATCAGATCTTCCGCGATGGCATTCGCCCCCTGCTCGATCGTGAAACAAACCTTGAGGTTGTGGGCGAGGCGAAAGACGGCTTGTCGGCAGTTAATATGATACGGGATTTGCGTCCAGACGTCGTTATTATGGATATTTCGATGCCGCAATTAAACGGTATCGATGCGACTTGGAGGATTCGCGAAATCGACCCGGGGATCCGAGTTGTCATCCTGTCGATGCATTCCGACCGCCAGTTCGTGCTGGAAGCGCTGCGCGCCGGTGCGAAAGCCTACCTGCTGAAAGACGCTTCCTATCAGGAACTAAAAAAAGTGATCATCGAGGTGGCCGAAGGCAAAGTCGTGCTCAGTCCAACAGTCACTGATACCGTTGTCAAAGAATATCTTCAGCACTCAGAGCACGGGGAGCGTTCAGTCTACTCTATTCTTTCCGGACGCGAGCGGCAGGTGCTGCAAATGATTGCTGAAGGCAAATCAACTAAAGGCATCGCTGACGAACTTAATCTTTCCGCCAAAACCATCGAATCGCATCGTAAGCAGATCATGGATAAGCTCAACCTGCACACCATTGCCGAACTTACCAAGTATGCGATTCGAGAAGGGCTTACCAAGCTCGATTGATTCACCTCTCATCATTCCCTCCTTTTAATCTTCCCAATACAGTCCATTTCTAATCGGGAAAAGCCTGATAGCATTTCAGGAGTCTCCCGATTGATTAAGAGGCATGATATTTTGTTCTTACCGATGCGTAATGTTCGCATCAAATAGAAAAGGATTCATCATGCTGGATACCGGCCATACTGGTTTTATGTTGGTTGCCACGAGCCTCGTAATGCTCATGACTCCCGGCCTCGCGTTCTTCTACGGCGGTCTTGTCGCCCGTCGCAATGTACTCACGATCATGACACAGAGTTTCGTGTCGCTGGGCATCACGACCATCATCTGGTTCGCTTTCGGATACTCGCTTTGCTTCAGCGGAGGGGAAGGCGGCATTATCGGTGATTTCAGTAAAGCCTTTCTGAACGGAGTCGATTTGAACACTCCCTTCGGAAAAGGAGAAATCCCGGAGTTCCTGTTCTTTTCTTATCAGATGATGTTTGCCATCATTACCCCGGCACTGATTACAGGCGCGTTTGCGAATCGTGTCCGTTTTCCCGCTTATCTACTCTTCTTGATTGCTTGGTTGTGCTTTGTCTATTTCCCCTTTGTCCACATGGTTTGGGGCGGAGGTTTGTTCGCTGTTTGGGGAATTAAAGACTTTGCGGGTGGTATCGTTGTTCACAATACAGCCGGTATGGCTGCGCTCGCGTCGGTTCTCTATGTCGGAAGACGCCGTAAAGGCGCGGATGTACCCCATAGCATCCCGCTGGTCGCACTCGGTACCGGGCTCCTCTGGTTCGGTTGGTACGGTTTCAATGCAGGCAGCGAGCTGCTCGTAGACCAAGTGACGGTCACGGCGTTCATCAATACCGATGTCGCCGCCTCCTTCGCCGCGATTACCTGGATGCTGCTCGAGTGGACGCTGGTCAAAAAACCCAAATTCGTCGGATTGCTCACGGGCGCCGTTGCTGGACTGGCGACCATTACTCCCGCCGCCGGCTTTGTCACTCCCGGCAGCGCGGCGATTATCGGTATCGCGGCGGGAGCTGTTTGCTATGGTGCTGTCAGCCTTAAAAACAAGCTGAAATGGGATGACGCACTCGATGTCTGGGGTGTTCACGGTGTCGGCGGTGCGCTTGGTGTGATTATGCTCGGGCTGCTCGCCCACGAGTTTGTCGGCGGTCAATCGGGATTGATCTATGGAGGAAACATTCACTTCTTTATGATGCAGATTGTCGGTGTTCTCATCTCATCCGTTTACGCGTTTGCCTTCACTTTCGGTATGCTCTGGCTGATCAATAAGATTACGAAGGTAAAAACCTCGGAAGCTGAAGAAGGCGAACTTGACGCCGCTCTGCATGGCGAAACAGCCTACGAACAGTCTATTTGATCAATCACAACTTTTTAGGAGATCCGATGAAGATCCTCTTCAGAACTCTGCTCATTTTGACTTTCGCTCTACTGACCACGTCCGCTGTTCTCGCGGAAGAACCCTGCTGCTGCGGTCCGCAGCTTAAACTCAATGGGTTTTTGGATGGAAGCTATTCCGGCAATCTTGACCAGAAGACCAACGGATTCAGCTTCGATCAGGCGGAAATCGATATTCAAACCAAGCTCGGCGAACGCGGTTCGCTGCGCGCCGATGTCGAATGGGTCAATGACGGCACCGGCATAATGACCGCGAATCTCGAACAGGGCTATATGGCTATCGATGTTCCGTGCAAAATTCATCCGTTCAATTTCATGTTCGGTAAGTTCAATGCTCCCATCGGACTTGAACTGCTCGATCCAAATGAAATGTATCAGTACTCCCATTCTCTGCTGTTCGATTACGGACTGCCAACCAACCTGACCGGCGGCCGTCTTAATTTCGATTTCGGAAAAGGAATCGATCTGGCCGCCTATGTGGTCAATGGCTGGGACGAGAACTCGGACATGAATTCACAGAAGACGGTCGGCGGCCGACTCGGCTTTGCGCCCTGTGAAGCTTTCGCTGGCGGTGTTTCGGGTATCACAGGCGTGGAGGGTGAAGATACGCTGTCTTATACACGCACCGTTTTCGATGTCGACATAATGACAACGAAGATCGACAAGCTGTATCTGGGCGCTGAAGTGAATATCGGCAGTGTGGAGATCGATGAAAAAACTGTTTCCTGGACCGGCTTCATGATTAAAGGGCACTATGACTTTACCGATTGGCTGGGTCTCACGGGTCGTTTCGACATGATGGACGACGGCGACAACTACCTTTTCGGCGGCGCTGATGTTGTAACCGGCGATCCGCTGAATCAATCCCGCTCCTCCTTCACGATCTGCCCGACCTTCGTACTTGGCCCGAATATGGGCGCGCTGATCGAGTACCGCATGGACATGTCCGATGCTGAAGTCTTTGTAGACAAAGACGGCAAGCTGCAGGACTCGCAAGCCACAATTGCTGCTGAGATGACGT
>JAHIZR010000097.1 GCA_018814465.1 bacterium
CATATTTGCTTTACTTATTTCAGGTGGCAGATTTCACAGCGCGCGTTTCCGTCGGCATTGACGAATCGTGCTTGACCGCTTCTGACGTGACATCCCGAACACTGCTGATGATAGGCGTCGGAAATCGCCATTACTGAGTGGCAGTCATAGCAGGTATGCGATTCGACGGCGATCATCTCGTCATGCGTCAGCAGATCCGGAGTAACGTCTTCGTCATGGCATTCGGCGCATCCGGCGCTACTGGCAGTGCCCTTCGCTTCCTGCACGTGACAAGTCCGGCAATTCACGGGAGTCTTGTCGGAGAATGAATTATGGCAGGTCGTGCAGCGATGATCCTCGACTTCCAGCAGCTCGGCATGCTCGAAATCCGCGGCATCGACATCGTCGCCATGACAATCGAAGCATGCGGTACGGTCGTCGGAAGACAAAAGATCATGATGGCAATCGGCGCACTGCAGATCACTGGCATGATCTTTATGCTTCATCAGCACATCGCCGCCGGCATTCCGAATGAAATAGTGATCCGGATCAGAAGACGTCTGGTCGGTTAAATAGCCAATTGCCGCCACCGCAAACATCACGACGGCAAACAGGAGTATCACAAGCGGGGTTTTCTTTTTTCGCTGCTCACCATTCATCACTGTCATCCAGTATGATTGTGTCGGAGTCGTCTCTCGAAAGTGAATGCCAATGACAGCCTTTTTTCATGCAGATGAAAAAGGGAACCTTGGCATTGGCGCTACCGATTTGAAAGCCCGCTATGTGAGATTTACAGATACTGCAGAGTCCGCCTTCAACGACAAGTGACTCGTGGCAATGTGGACACTTCAGGTCTTGGACTTCTTGATCGTCCGGAGTCTGAATATCGGTCTTCAAATCAAACTGATTCAGGTAGGGACTCAGCTCAAGTTTGCCTTGCTTGCCTTCAGCATTAACCACCTCGAGTTCGAGTATATTGTGCGACGTCAGTTCTTTGCCGCAGTGGGGGCAGAATGAATTCAAAAAAGTACCGGACTTGATCTTGACGCGTTCATTGTACTTGTGGGCCTTCCAGAACATCCCTTCCCAACTGTCTTTTTGATCGGTCAATAGATACCTTCTTTCTCGACTATGCTCTTCATTATCTAATCTCCGAAAAGCCTTTACTTAGGATCCAAGCGTTACGATCGGATTGAGGTTTGCCATATTTTAGGCAGATATTTATTCTTTATCAATAGGTCTAACTTCTTAGTTTTTCATTAAAAGCACCTGATGATTAACTTAACTAAGATAGCAGACAATCGTGCATTTGTGTAGTAGGCCAAATAAAAAGGGAATTTATGTAGGAAGATCGAGTTATATATTTGTATTCAAAGAAATTAGGTTGGAGTGCTTGATTATTAATTGAAAGAATTCTATATTGCTAATGCGATTGCATTAGCAATATAGCAAACACTCTCTTTGTTGTCAAGTTTTGCTGAGATCTCAATCGGGAGAAAAGGAATAATGCAGAGGAATACCCGGCAGAGAAAGGCGATTCTGAAAGTCCTTCAGAAAGCCGACCATCCCCTGAGTTCGCAGGAGGTTATGGAACAGACGGTGCGGAATGGTGATTCGCTGAACATAGCGACGGTCTACCGTACGCTATCGGCGTTCGTAAAGCGAGGCACACTGGTTGAAGTACGTCTGCCGGGCGAATCGAAAAGGTATGAACTGTCCGGGAAGACCCATCACCACCATTTCCGGTGCCGGAAATGCAACCGTGTGTTGGTGATCGAGAAGTGTGCTGACGATCTTCCGAGTCTTGTTCCGGATGGCTATGTTCTGGAAAACCATGACTTGTTCCTGTATGGATTGTGTGCCGAATGCGCCCCAAACAAGAAGAAAAGAGCATAGTTTACGGCATTTCTCAGATGATGTCCTTCGGATCGTCATTCCTGACACCCGTCTACAAGAGCCGATTTCCAAACTAACAAACCCCGTCATGACCGACGGGGTTTGTTATGTCCCTTATAAAGAAAATCTGATCATCAGTTAGACGCCACCACGACATAATACAACATATCATCCACCGGGTACGGAATCGTGATCGTGTCCGTTCCGGTTGATCCGACAAACGTGTTGAACGGTCCATCGGGATTCGTTGATGAATACAATTGATACTCTGCGGCACCAGTTGCAGTCCAGTGGAATACCAAATTATCGTTTACCGCATCAGCAAAGATGGTCAGGTCCGTCGGCGCGATAGCCGAGCCTCCATAGCTCTTGATGGAGACGTCATCAACATACCAGCCTTCATCCGTCGCGCTGCCATCCGAACCGAATCTGAACCGAATCTGAATATCATCGCCTGCATAAACAGCCAGATCTATCGTGTAGGCTTGCCATGCGGGAGCCTGACCAGCCAGGCAGGAGACTCCCGGAGTCGGCCCCGAATAGGGCGATGAACAGCTTGAGTTCGCGCAATACCGGAAGGTATTCGTATAGTCTTCAATGAGGTCAATCGGCGCGAAAGCTCCGGAATTTACTGAAAGCTCCACCGTGCCGCCGTCATAAGCCGAATCGGGATACAAACCGGAGATTTCGGATTCAATGCGGGTCACAAAGGTTAGCCAGGCATCTTCCGGCAGGTTCGAGACTACAGGCGAAGTCAGCAGTGCGTCGCATAGATTGTCGTAGTCGCCGGTTCCGGTATCACCGCACTTGTAAGAAGCAGTTCCGCTGTTCGCATCTTCGGTGGACAAATGCCAATTGTCAGTCCAGCCGCCGCTTGCCGCATGAGTCCAGCCCGCCGCTCCCGATTCGAAATCTTCTGAAAATGAAACGATAATCGGAATCGCGTGCATGACAATATTCTCAACCACGGTCACGCCGTCTTCGATGAGTACGTCTTCCAGAGTTACAGGGAAGTATTCGTCAAGTGTGAACTCGAAATCGTAAGTTCCCGGAGCAGCGTTCATCGAGTAGAAGCCGCTCGAGTTGGTTGTGGTAGATTGCGCGCTGCCGACTCGGCTGACCAATACGCCTTCCAAAGGAAGCAAAGTGGTTGCGTCGGTAATGACACCCTGCAGGGTTCCGTACTCGGCGGCTTCTCCGCCGTAAGTGATGACGCGGGAGTTTTCGAGTCCCTGCGCGTTTGCATCATCACTTCCATTGAACGTGTATTGATTCGCGGTCGAACCGTTTGTCACACCAACCGTTTCACTGCCGGCCAAATCAAGATTCTGATACTGAATGCGGATTTGGCTGTCGCCGTTCGGTCCGGGATTCGTCGCAACATCATACAGCCAGATTTGGAATGTAGCGGTTGAACCATTCTCGCGCCAATAGGGCATTTCATACCATTCGATAATAAACGCATTCTCGGCAGCCAAATGATAATAGCTGATGCGTTGAGTCGAGAGTGGATTTAGATCATCCCATAAGGCAGCGATTGCCGTGCCTATGCTTGAACCGGACAGTGAAGCATTTTCATAAGCTGTGGAAGTTCCGCTGAAGCTCGCGAATCCATTCGAGCATACCCAGACGCTCGTATAGTCTGTTCCGTAGAGACGGAAATTGAAGGGAATCGCGACGGAAGCGCCTGCATCGTCTCCGGTGATACTCAAATGAGTGCCTGATCCTCCGGCAGAAGGCGAGATCTCATACCAAGTATAGATTGGTCCTCCATTGTCGCCGTTCTCACAAGCAATATAGCCGCCGCCATCCGGTGCGCTGCATTCATATCTTGGATCAGATGGCAGAGTGAAGTTCTGAGTCGCAGCTGAAGTCACGACAACACCGCTCACCGACTGTTCTCCACAACCCGCACCTGAGGCTCTCACATCATAAGTACCCTGCGGGATCGTGAAAGAGTAGAAGCCTGTTCCGTCGGTCGTTGCCGGAGTGACCGGCGCGCCCACGATTTCGACGGTCGCTCCCACCGCCGGACCGCCATAGCAACTCGTCACGATACCGGACAGTGTACCCTGTGGAGCCAGAGCCAGAGATACGTTCTGAACCGTAGTGTCACCTACAGTAACATTGATGCCGTAAATCGTCTGGCTGAAATAGCCGAACTTCGTGTACTCGACGTCATATGTTCCGGCAGGCAGCGGCATATAATACTGACCGGATGCATTTGTAAAGACTTTATTGGAACCGGAAGTGATCTTGGCCTGAACGCCAGCCAGCGGATTTGATCCATCATCAACGATACCGCCGATTCTACCCAGATTCGAGACGGCCAACACGGCATCATAAGCGTTGATAAAACCGTATCCATAAGTATTATCATTGCCGGTCGTGCCGTAATCAGTAGCCGTCGAAATGATGGCTTCCTTAATCGTAATGTAGTCGCAATCAGGGCAGGCCTCTCTCATGAGCGCCACGACACCGGCTACGTGCGGACCCGCCATCGAGGTGCCGCTCCAGTCTCCTTCATAACTGCCTCCGGGAACTGAAGAGTAAATATTCACGCCCGGTGCGCTGATTTCAGGTTTGATATTATCAGGTGAGTATGGAGTGCATTGGGTTGGTCCGCGGCTGGAAAAGCTGGCGATCGGATAAGGCGCGCTGTAATCCGTGGAATTCACAGCGCCGACTGAGAATATCTGGTATTCATTAATGGAATATATCGCGGGCGCGCGCAGGCTTGAAGCGTCCGGGCCTTCATTACCAGCGCTCCAGGTTATCACCGGTCCGGCGGCTTCGCAGTTAAGAATAACGGCATTCCAATCATCGAAACAGTCAACATATACAACAAAGTCGCCGTTGACGCCCCATGAGTTTTGAATCACATCGGGAACATCGTCAAG